>NZ_BJCE01000058.1:0-25546 GCF_005402885.1 Sphaerospermopsis reniformis | reverse complement strand
TCAGAAACTTAATTGGAACACAATCGCGTCTGGCTAAGGCGTGAAAGTCTACTGAGGGATAACTGCTCCCATGCTCCCGTTGAAGTAGAAAGTAAAGTCTAGTTTTGTCTAGGTTTTATATAGCAGATTCAGCAACTGAGTGCTGATATTGAAAGCAAGCAAGGGGAAATAGAACATCAAACCCATGAGTTAGAGTCTCAGCGTCAAGAAATTAAATCACTGGAAGCACAATTACTGAACTTGCAAACTACAACTGCTGAATGTTGGGGTAAGGTCAATCTTTATCAAGAAGCTTTACAACCTATTCAGGATTGTTTGGATGGTTTACGGGATAAGCTACAAGCTGTTTCTGAATCTGTAAATCATGTTCAAGAAAGTGGTGATTCTCAACTTCAGACTATTACCCAGATGCGTCAGACTATTAAAAGTTTGATTCCTCAATTGGATTTGTTAGCTTCTTAGAAAGGATGAGGATGAAAATCTCACTCATCCTTGCTTCTTGATTATACATATCCACTCACCTTGTACTTGAGCGATCGCTCCACCGGGAAAAGGATCAGTTTGAGAACGGTTGGGTGCTGTAATTAAAGCTGTGATTTTTTCAATGTGTTCAAAGTTGGGAGCATCAGGTAATATTTCCTGTAATACCTGACGCATCACCCGACGTTGCAAAGCTAGGGGTTGTTTTTTTAAAAGATGACGATTAAGTTGTAAATCTTCTTTCTCACCCTTTACTGAGGCTTCTAACCGCAATTGACGGGCTGTTTGTTCTAGATATTCTACCTCTGCTTGCAGTAGTTCTGCTGTTTGTGCTAGGTGAGATTCTACTTGGGGGTTGAAATTTTGCTTGAGATATGGTAAAAGTTCGTTACGTATGCGATTACGAGCATATTGTAAATTTTGATTTGTGGAATCTTCCCAAATTGGTAAATTAAAATCCTGACAAAATTGCTCAGTTTGGGTGCGAGTAACTTCTAAAAGTGGACGTACTAGGGTAATATTGTCAGTCATTGGACGTTGCCAAGTTAAAGCTTGTAAACCGTCAGCACCAGTACCGCGCATAAGGTTGTAGAGTAAAGTTTCCGCGCGATCGCTGGCTGTATGTCCAGTAATGATATATTGATAATTATATGTTTGGGCAATATTCGTTAAAACCTGATAACGCCAATTTCTAGCTGTAGCTTCACTATTAACAGGATTTATAGCTGTTTCTAAATAAAAAGGTATATTCCAAGTTTGTGCTAAATTTTGGACATGATCCGCATTAGCTGGAGACTCAGAACGCCAACGATGATCACAATGGGCTATAGCTAGATTCCATCCCCATTTAGGTTGTAAATCTAATAATAATTTAATTAAGCACAAAGAATCTTGACCACCGGAAACTGCGACTAATAGATTTTGGTGACGCTCAAATAAATGACGAGCGCGGATAGTACGATGTATTTGGGCGTGGAGAGGAGTCCATAAGCTCATTTTTCTGTTGCTGCTAGTGCATCATTTTAGTTGACAAGGATAGATTGAAATTCATAAGTTTAATGATCACAAATTATAATAAATATTTAATCAAAGGTAAAAAGAGAAACCCACCAATTACACAGACGACAACTAAGAAAAACACTTTCCAGCCTAGCGTTAATATATTTACCATAGCTAGTAAAGTCAAGAAAACTAGATTGAGAGCAAAACTTAAAAAAACAATTGGTACAGGAAATAAAGTTGGCTTATTATCTGCTGCAATTTCTTTGATTTCCTGTAAAATTTCCTGAGTATTTCTTGGTCTGTCTCGTGGTTGATGCTCTATTAAATCATCAATTAAATCTTTAAATTCTTCAGAAATTTCTGGAGCTTCATCTCGCCATAATAACTTTGATTTTCTTGGATCTAGTTGCAAGTTTCCATTTCCAGGATAAATTCCAGTTAGTAAATGAACAAAAGTACGACCCAAAGAAAAAAAATCAGATTGATAAGTTACCCCTATGCCATTTTCTTGTTCTGGTGAACAATAACCAGGTGTGCCAATTTGTGTACCAGGAATAGTTTGCTTTTGAGTTTTTTGAGTAGCTTCTTTAACAATCCCAAAATCAATTAATACTAATTGACCATCAGGTTTTAACATAATGTTATCTGGCTTAATATCCCGATGTAAATAGTTTTGACTATGAACATGATCTAAAATATCAATTAGTTGTTTTAGCCATTCAATAGCTAGTTTGGTGTTAGGAATTTTTTGATTTTGTTTTAGCCATTCACCTAAATCCTGTCCAGCGATTTTCTCCATTACTAACCCATGTAAAATTTCCTGGGTGTGAATACAACGAAATTTGAGATAACCATCCACTTTCACCTTGGGAATTCCTGGATGATTTAATTTTTTCAATACATCATATTCTTGTTCAAAAAGTTCCACCACTTTCGGATTGCTAGAATTTCCGAACCTTAAAACCTTAATGACTTTATGATCACCCATTAAGCTATCTTCTACCTCAAAGGTCTTACCAAAATTCCCATCTCCTAATTCTTGAAGTACATGATAACGATTGCTAATAATATCTCCTGGTTCGATCATAATTATCTCTCCTTTCGGTTAATAAAATATGGGTTGATTTTAAGATTTTAGCATTATATATGGGAGCATCCCAAATGTGTAAATTTGTGTAAATTTATTTTGATCTAACGAACTTAAATGTTCCAAGGGACTGATATGATTGAACCGCAAAGGGCGCAAAGGACACAAAGGTAAGAGAGTTTAAGAGATTTTTTAGTGTTGCTGCTGTCATTTTTTCAAAATTGGGATGCTTCCTGATCTAGACACTTTAAATCTGATACATTATAGTTAATCGGTACAAACATAGCCCCATAGGTAGAACATTGAGTAGGTACAACACGGACTATTTGAGAAATATTTTCTTTCCTATCTCCATCCTGATCAAAAGAAATAGTACCCGAAGCACCTCCTATAACCTGTAGACTTCTTAAATGCTGCTGTATATCTAATCTTTGTTTTTGCAAAGAATCGTTGATATTTAGTTTTTCCAGAGCTTTTGTCAACACCAAAGTAGCATCATGAGACATGGCAGTTTGAGCATCTATCTTACCTGTTCCCCAAAGGTTTTGGGCTTTGGTAATAACCTCCTGATTAGGAGCAGTTAAAGGATGCCAAGGAATGAATATTAAAAGATTTTTGACAAGATTTCTGCGATTGAGTATTTGAGGATCATATAAAACCCACAGTCCTCCCATCGGTAATTGATTTTCATTAACATCAATGATACTTAAAGTATTTTTGAAAGAGAGAGAATTAACATGACCATCGGGAATAAGAATAAGTGCTTTAGCTCGTTGTTTTTTAACTTCATTTAATATCTTATTAGGAATAAAGTTAGGTTGAGATATATCTATTGCAATTATCTTATTTGCATCCAATTGCTTCCGAAATTCTTCCAAAGCAGATTTGCTATAAGTGCTACTTGGTGTGTAGAAAATAGCTACTTTTTCTTCCTTAGCTAATTTAGCTAATTGCCATTTTTTAATCAGTAGAGTAGTCTGAACTTTAACGCTATTAACAGTGCGAAAGAAAAAATTATCTGGATATGTATTACCAGCTAAAATATCTGATCGCAGAGCAGTAGAAGCAGGAGAAATAAAAACTATTTGATGCTTGTGATAAACTGGTAAAGCGGCTTTAGTGAGTTCAGAGGCATAATGTCCAATAACTGCAACTATGTCTTTTTTAGAGAGTATATCTTCAGCTAATTTATTCACAGTGTTTGGGTTATTTTTATCATTAACAATGATAATTTTTAGACCTGGATATTTAGGATTTTTGTTAAATTCTTCCTGAACTTGTGCAGCACCTCTTAACAGAGCTTTTGCTATACCTTCAGAGTTTCCATTAATAGGAACTGCCACAGCAATAGTGTAACTTTTTTCACTAGTGATTTTTTCCTGTTGCATCAATTTGGCATTATTAAGGTAGATCAAAATTTCCGGGTTATTTGGATCTGTATTTCTCTTTTGAGTAAAATAATTAACAGCTTTTTGCCAGTTACCTGCATGAAAATATGAAAATTTCTCTTGTGTAAATAAACTTTCCTCACCACAAGATAAATTGTCAGATAATTTAAAGTTGTTACACCAAGTATTATAAAAATAATAATTATATAACCCAATAAATAAATTATCTTGAGGATGAATAATCCAATATCCCCAAACAGTAAAACTTAATATCAAGATTAAAAATGTTATTTTAGCCCTGATGGTGTATTGACGGAAGTTTTTGCGGATTTTTTTCATGTAATCAACCTTTACAATCAGTTATAACGTCTTTTAATATATTTTTTAATTAAAGGATTCAGAACCCAAAGAATTTTACCTCCTGCTAATATATCAGCCTTTTCAAGCAAACGCACTTGCCATAAATTATCTATCGCTTGACTAATTTCTCCTTTAAAGGGGAAAATTTGAGATATTTGAGCAATTAATAGTGGTTCTGTCGCTATCGCTAATTGTTGCATAATTTGAATTTCTAAGTTTGTTAAATTAAAAAAAAGTTTATCAAGTAATCCCATGATCACATCAGGTATATAAATTGTTCCTTCCAAAAATTCATAAATTTGTCCATCGTGAATATTTTTAATTGGTTCAGAAGCCAAAATTAAAGCTAATGGATGTCCTTTGTATGTGTCAATTAGTTGTTCTATTCCTGAATTGACAATTCCCAAATCTGTCAATAGGTTTTTAGCATCTTGAATTTGTAAACCGCATAATGAAAGTTCCTTAATTTGTTGTCTATTGACAAATAAATTCATTACTCTTGGTCTTTGTATACTGGTAAAAACCAAGCAGCTATTATGTGCTAAATCTCCAATTTTTCTTAGTAATAAATCATAATTTTCCGGTAATTCACTATTTCCCATCACTCCTTCCCATTGATCAAATATTAATAAACAATGATGCTGATTTAATAAATTAATCAGATTTGTAATTCTTCTATTTATATTTGCTTCTGGATTATTTGTTGCCAAATAGCACTCTATATCAGTTAAAATTTCTGCTAAGGAAGGGGAATATTCAAGACTCTTCCAAATCACATAATCAAAATCATTTTTAACCTTTTCAACTAACTCCCTCACTAGCGCAGATTTACCAATCCCATTTATCCCCAAAACACCTACCACACGACAGTTTTCGGTAACTATCCATTTTTGTAAATCAGACAGTTCTTGTTGTCGTCCATAAAAATCACTTACATCTGGTGCTTCCAGCAAATTTATATGTGAATTTATATGTGAATTTATCTGTGATGTGTGCTTAGTGTTCTCTTCTGTGACAAGTTCTTTCTTTTTTTTTAAAAGTTCGTCTAGCACTAACCGACAATTTTTTTTATTTATATCTGTTCCTATGGTATCACCCAGTTTCTTGAATAATTGGGGACCTTTAATAATCATGATGGTACTGGGAGCATAATTGGGAATTTTCATCTTTTTGTATGGTTCACCGTGCAGAGAATATTCCAGAATTGCTTCTTCACAAGGATCTAAATCTAAATCTTGTTCTTTTTCCCGCTTTACCCAATCTTTAAATAGTTTGATTAACTCTTTCCCATCCATAGTCCAGTTTTCTTTCAAGCTCGTATTGTGGATTGTATCTTAATTTGCACTAACTTTATTAAATTTATTAACTTTATTAGTTTTATTAGTTTTATGAGCTTAAATACTGATAATTAGTTAGTGATGACAATTACATATAGTGATGAGATACTTTTTTGTGTAAGGACAAAAAAAGAGGTTGTTGTGGTTGCTCAATACTCATTCAGGAACTAAAGCTAGTTAGAACAAAGAGAAGTTTTACTGGTATCGTTGAAACTATAGTAGATCAGCAATATTGGGTAAATTTCTATACAATCCATTGCAAATTGATGACTCACAGATATTACCTTGAAATTCATCAAACCAAGTATATTCAAGAATATTATACGTTATAACTTCTCCTTAATTTTTCTTTGTATCTTTGCGCCTCTGCGCCTCTGCGTGAGATCAAAAAAGATTCCCCCTCTCAACAGAAAGGAGGAATTAATGATCAAAACCTCAAAAGCTGAAAGCTGACTGCTGACAGCTAAAACTAGAAAAACCAACCGTAGGAATGTAAACCTTTACCCAAAAGATTCACACCTAAATAACAAATCCAAACTACAACAAAACCACCAGCAGCTAAAATTGCCGGTTTTCTACCTTGCCAACCGCGAGTAATTCTCGCATGAAGATAAGCAGCAAAAACTAACCAAGTAATTAAAGCCCAAGTTTCCTTTGGGTCCCAACTCCAATAAGAACCCCAAGCTTCATTAGCCCAAACACCACCGGCTATAATACCAATTGTGAGTAGGGGAAAACCCAAACCAATAACGCGATAACTAATATTATCTAGGGTTTCTGCTAGGGTAAGACGTTGAGGAGAAAGAATTTCCGCAGTAGCAACAGAGGTAATTTTTACCGCATCTAAAACAGCAGTACCATTCCCATTGTTATTACTTTCCAACCGGGAAAAACCATTATTTTCCGATGCAGGAGTTAGGGTTTCTGTGACTAATTCTTCAGCCTTGATAAGTTTGTAACCATTGGTGCGATAACCACCATTACCAAAAGAACTTCCTTGTAATTGAATGTTTTGGCCGCGAGTGACAATTAAGAAAGCGATCGCCAACAAAGAACCCACCATCAAAGCCGAATAACTCAACATCATCACACTGACGTGCATCATCAACCAATTCGACTTTAAAGCCGGTACTAAAGGTTCAGAAACCTGCATTTCTGAAGGTAAGGTTAAAGTAGCAAAAGCTGTAATTCCCATCGCTACAGGAGCAGTTACAACCCCCACTAACTTGCTACGACTCGTATTTTCAGCAATGAGATGGACAGCAGTAATTCCCCAAGTGAGGAAAAATAGAGACTCATAAAGATTGCTGAGAGGGAAATAACCAGCTTCAATCCATCTTGCCCCTAAAAGAGTAGCAATACACAAATTAGCGATCGCCATTCCAGCTGTCCCCAAAGCCGCAGTCACCGATAAACTCGGAAAAGCCGCCCCCACCCAATACACCAGCATAGTGCAGAACAAAACAGCAAAGGAGGCATTATCCAGCCAGTTCTGGAGTACAACCAGATTCATAAACACTTCTCTCCAGTAAATCAGTGATCAGTTATCAGTTATCAGTTATTTAACCCAAGTTGCTAGTTAAGAATAGGAGTCGTAGGGGCGAAGCATTCGGCCGACCAATGATCGATCAATTTTTGTCACAGCCTATTTTCCTGTAAGGGCGAAGCATTCGGCCGACCAATGATCAATTTTATGAAAAGGCTATTTTCCGAATGCTTCGCCCCTACTTCGCCCCTACTTTGCCCGTACAGGAGTCAGGATAAAGAATCAATTATGATAGTATTCCCTGGTTTTTTCCTGTCTATTTCTCCTTTTCACTTCCATTTGAGAGCCTTTCTTGCATAACTAGCAACTTACGTTAGTTATCAGTTCCAGTTAGAGAATTAATTTAACTCAAACTCTGATACTTTGTACTGAAAGCATTCCAACTATCCTGATTTGATCCTATCTAGTTTTGGTGATAGTTGATAGTTGATAGTTGACAGTTGATAGTTGACAGTTGATTGGGAAACATAAAATTGATTACCCAGTCCCCAGTCCCCAGTCCCCAGTCACCTATCACCCTTTTTCAGTTCCAGAAAAATGTCATATTGTTGACTACGATTATCTTTGACAGCAGTTGTCACCCCAACAGTGTGTATTGCTGCTAGTAATGCTTGTTGACTGGGAGATGCAGTATTGAAAGTAAAACTTTTAACCGCCCGTTCCATATCTAAGAAAAATTGTCCTTTGGGTGGATTCAGTTCAGAGGGAACTGTTTGTTGAAAAGGGCGAGTGCTGGCTAGTGTGTTGTTGGGTTTAGGAACAATTGTATCACTGACAGGAGCGCCCAAAACGAAGAAAAGCACATCTTCATCTAACCAACCATGAGTAGCAGTTAAAGTCCCAAAAGGTGAAATCCAGTTCACAACAGGTTTACCCGCCACAGTACCAGGCTCGACTTTAAACTGATATTGATTTTTCACTACTTCATCGAGATTTTGTAAAGCAGTTTCCGCAGATTGGCGTAAATTTCCCTGAGCATCACTAACCTTAATCATAAACACTAAACCAGCCCGAAAACTATCAGGTGCTGCATCTTTTGGCGTATTAGGAATTACAGCAACTGAAAATTCCCCTTTCATCCAACTGAGTAAATCTTTTTCTAAATCCAAATTTGTCAAAGATTTTACACTCTGTCGCAGTTTTTCCGGCTTGATAGGTGACAAAGGATTTCCTTTAGAAGTAGAAACATAGTCTGTCCACAAACGCTGTAAGTTACTGCCAGACAACATCATTAAAGTTTCACTGGGAAGGCGATTTTGCATACTGCCGGCTTTATTTTCTACCGCCAGCACGCGCTTACTATTGGGGTTTAACCAAGAAACCCCCTTTAACCTAATTCCTTGTGGTTCTAAGGTAATATTTCCCGCCACACCTTGGTTATTTTGAAGTTGCGTCAGTACCTGAGCGGGTAAACGTCGATTAGGAGCCGCTGCTGCTATTTTGGCAGCTATTGGTACATTGATATAAAATTGAGCAAAAGGTTTATAACTGCTTGTTTTTGAGAAGTTTGTGGCAAAGCCTTCTAATGTTGCCAAAGAAGCTTGATTTTTATAGGCATCAATTGTTCTTTCTGTGGTTTTAGCATTATCTGTAATCACGATAAAATGCTGATCTATTAATGCAGCCGAAAGCTTTTGTCCAGCTTGTTCTTGGGTTTGTTTAATCGTGATGCCTTGATAAGTGCGCTCAATCCATTTACCTTGTTTCAATGATTTAGGTTGTGCCAAAATACTTTTGGCAGTTTCGGGATTTTTGATTGGTAAAATCATCACCATTGACTGTTCATAAATCTCAGCATCAGTGGCTACTTGTTTAGATGTTTTATTCTCTAATGAAGGAGCTAAAACAGCGATCGTAACTTCATCCCCTACCCAGGGTTGAATATCTTTCTCGAAGTTATAACCATTGTTAGTTAACAAGCGTTGTTGCAACTTGATTAAATTTTTATCCAGTGCTTTTTGAGTTTCTGGTGTCCCAAACTCCCTTAACTTTTTCCATTGTTGAGTATCTGTTGTGAAGGAAACTGCAAACAAAGCATCTTGAGGAATAATATTTGCACCCACTGGCAAATTTCTAGATAATGGTTGTCCTTGGGTGAAAAACCAATATGCAGCACTTCCAGCACCAATCAATAACCCAGCAGTTGACAGGGTTACGATTAAAGATGGTTTCTTTTTTTTCTTGATCACACTAGACACAATAGGTAGTGCCATTACAAGTTATACCTATAAATAATTGCGAACAAATTACTGATTTGATGTTTTGAATCAAACCAAGCTCATTTAATCTCGCTCAGATTACCTAATTCTTGAAGAATTAGGGAATCTTATTGTTAACGAGAAGAAAAACAGTAAGTTATTGTTGATAGATATTTTATTTAACCTGTTTTGTCAAATTCCCAATGGAATCTTGTTGAAATTAATTTGCATCTTGAGTGAGATGTCATTCCAATACGGTGGGATAGTTATATCCTGACTACAAATGATTGGTTCTCAGTTAGTTGTTTTATCCTAATTTAATCATTACTACTACTCAACTGTGTCTGACCTAAATATTTAGTTAAGTGGGGTGAAAAAACTTCATAAATTAGGGTGAGAGGCTGTCCATGATGCCAAAACAAATAATGGCGACCCCAAAATGGTCCAGCTTGCTCAAATCCTAACTCTAAAGCTTCTGAGTAACCACAATAAATTCCGCGAATATCTCTATACAATTCTGTACGGATACGGGCTAAACTTGCCCAAATTGGTAAAGACCGATTTTGCAAAAATTCATCTACATGACTCGCTTCCCACCAAGAAGTGGCATAACCCAATCTTTTACCGGAAGCAGTCCGCAGCCATACCTGTCGCCGCAGTCTTGGACCTGGTACGGCTTCAATTAAGCTAGGGGCGTTATCTGAACTATTGCCAATTAAAGACATATCTATTACGTCTACTTCTGTGGGTTCACAAGTGAGTAATTGTAAATGTCTGGTTGGAGAACCATCACCTAAAAGTAGTAATTGCCAAGCAGGTGCTAACTGAGTGTGAGGTAAACCTTTTTGAATTTCCTCTCCTTCACCTTGCCAAATAGGTTTTAAACGATGCCAAGCGGTTGGCAGTGTAGTGGTTGTGGGCGTAACTATAGTAGTCAATTTTATTTACAAAACTTCACCTATCTCTATAAAAGCACAATCAGAGAATTATGTCAGTTGCGTAAATCCTGATTTCAGCATATACAATATGGAAAAAAGACTGAATTAAATACGATATTTTATGATTAACCTAGAAAATATTCACCCACTCACAGACTTCAAACGCAACGTCAAACAGTTTATCGAACACATCAAAGCTACAAAATCTCCTCTCGTTCTCACTGTTAACGGTAAAGCAGAAATTGTCATTCAAGATGTGGCTAGTTTTCAACAAACTCAAGAACGTTTACAGCTTGCAGAGTCAGAATTGCAAAAGCTAAAGTTTGAAGCATTGAAACGGGATGTAGCTTTAGGTGCGGAACAGTTAAAAAATGGAGAATACAGCGAATATAACGATGAGTCTTTACCCCATTTGCTGGAAAAGATTAAAGCAAGAGGACAGGATCAGCTAGGTAAATAAAGAGTTACATGAATAGCTACAGACTTTCCAAACTAGCTGAACAAGATTTAGAAGATATATGGGTTTATATTGCCCAAAATAATCAAATCGCAGTAGATACAGAAATCGCTAAAATTCTCAATTGCTTCCCAAAGTTAGCTAAATTTCCTGGCATGGGTAGAAGCAGAGATGATTTGTTGCCAGAACTCAGAAGCTTTCCTGTTAAACCGTACATCGTATTTTACACAAAAATTGATGATGGGATTGAGATAGTTCGGATACTGCATCACTCAAGAGATATTAATAGTCAATTTACAACTGATAACTAAACTATTCTTTCCGGCTTTGCCATATCCCACATACCACCCCGCAAGCTATATAATAATGATTATCATTTTAGAAAAGCAGTAATTTTAAGGTTGTATGCTGTCTGCAAATTCAAATACTGATCAGTCATTAAATTTGGTTCAGCGTCCTCGTCGTTTGCGACGGACTGAAACCCTACGGAACATGGTCAGAGAAACCACACTCACAGTAGATGACTTGATCTATCCCATGTTTGTGATGACTGGGGAAGGACAAAAAGTAGAAATTCCTTCCATGCCGGGATGTTATCGTTATTCTTTGGATCTGCTGTTAAAAGAAATTGCCGAAGTGTCACAATTGGGAATTGGTGCGATCGCTCTTTTTCCAGTTATCCCAGAAGACAAAAAAGACGACACAGGGACAGAAAGCTACAACCCAGAAGGTTTAGTACAAACAACCGTCAAAGCTATCAAAAAAGCCGTTCCCGACATCATCGTTATTACCGATGTCGCCCTTGATCCCTTCACCACACACGGTCATGATGGTTTAGTAGATGAAAACGGTGTTATTTTGAATGACCCCACCGTAGAAGTGTTGGCAAAAATGGCACTTTCCCAAGCTCAAGCCGGCGCTGATTTTGTCGCTCCTTCTGACATGATGGATGGTAGAGTTGGGGCAATTCGTCAAGTTTTAGATGCAGAAGGTTATATCAATGTCGGTATTTTGGCATACTCGGCAAAATACGCATCAGCCTATTATGGACCATTCCGAGATGCTTTAGATTCCGCGCCGAAATTTGGCGATAAAAAAACCTATCAAATGGATGCTGCTAACGCTAAAGAAGCTTTAAAAGAAGTGGAGTTAGATATTGCTGAAGGTGCAGATATCGTCATGGTAAAACCTGCCCTAGCTTATCTAGATATTATCCATCAAGTCAAAATCAATACTAACTTACCAGTAGCAGCATACAACGTTAGCGGCGAGTACGCAATGATCAAAGCCGCAGCCGCTAATGGTTGGATAGATGAGAAAAAAGTAATTTTAGAAACCTTAACCAGCATGAAACGGGCTGGTGCAGATTTAATTTTAACTTACTTTGCCAAAGAAGTAGCTTTGATGTTGATGTAATTGGGGACTGGGGACTGGGTAATCAATTTTATTTTTCTCAATTACCATTTACCAAATATGAATTATGACTAAAGTTACTGAAAAAATAGACTTAGCAATTATCGGTGCTGGACCTCATGCACTGACTTTAGTTGCCCATCTCTTGCAAAAACGCCAATCTATAAAAGGTAAATTCGCTGTATTTGATCCTAGTGGTTCATGGTTGAGTCGCTGGAAACAGCAATTTGCAGCTTTGGAAATTCCCCATTTGCGATCGCCAGCAGTGCATCATCCCCACCCTAACCCCTTTGCTTTAAGGAAATTTGCTGAATCTCGTTCTCTGGAACTCTTTCCCCCCTACGACTTACCCGGCACTCAACTATTTGCGGATTTTTGCCAGGATATCATCGCCGAACGACAGTTACAGGATCAGGTAATTCCTTTAGCTGTAACCAGCATTAAACCCCTTTCAGATCATTTGCGTCCTCAATTTCAATTAGGGCTGTCAGACGGAAAAACCATAACTGCACGGAGGGTAGTGTTAGCAACCAGTAGCGGTAAAATTAACATCCCTGATTGGGTCAATCAAATTGAAACAGAGTATCCTCAAGATAGACTCAGCCATTCTCACACTGTAGATTTACGGAAATATCATAGTTTAGCAGGTCAAAGAGTTTTAATTGTCGGTGGTGGTTTGACAAGTGGACATTTAGCTGTAGGGGCTATTTCTCGTGGTGCAAAAGTCCATTTAATGCTGCGAAGACAATTATCAGAAAAACTATTTGACGCTGCACCAGGTTGGTTAGGACCCAAATATCTCAAAGGATTTTTTGAGCAAAATTGGCAACAACGCTGGACACTCATTCAACAAGCTAGAAACGGTGGTTCAATGACTCCAGCAATAGCGACCCAACTTCGTAAAGAGAAGCATCGTGGTAATATTATCATTGATGAAAACTGTCAAATAGTCAAAGCAGAATGGTTAAGTAATAACTGGCAAGTAGAATGTGATAACGGTAATATTTACAACTTTGATTATATCTGGTTAGCCACAGGTACTAAATTTGATGTCACCACCGAACCCTTACTACAGGACATTTTAGCCACCTATCCCATCCAAATAGTCAACGGTTTACCTGTGTTAGATACTTATCTGCGTTGGCCTGGTTGTGAATTATTTATCATGGGTGGTTTAGCAGCATTACAAGTAGGACCCACAGCTAGAAACCTATCCGGTGCAAGAATGGCCTGTGAAAAAATCGTTCCGGCAATAGTTAAACCTAGTGTAGCTTTTTCACCTAGTATTACAGAAATTAAAGCCAGCTAATACAATTTTGGATTTTAGATTTTGGATTTTAGATTGGAATAAATTCAATATCATCCAAAATTCTGCCTCCTGCCTCCTGCCTCCTGCCTCCTGCCTCCTTGCTGTATTGTTCCAAAAAAATAAACTTCAAACTTAGTAACATTCAGACCTTTTTGCGCTAAACTGATAACGATTCTCATTTTTTTGCTATGGTCAGTTCATTAACCCAGTCCCAAGACAGCTTAAACGAGCAAGATAGCGACAAACTTACACGCATTCGCCATACAAGCGCCCATATCATGGCAATGGCGGTACAAAAGCTATTTCCAGGAACTAAGGTAGCAATTGGACCTGTCACAGAAACAGGATTTTACTACGATTTTGACTGTCCAGTCAGCATCACTAGCGATGACTTGGCAAAAATTGAAGTGGAGATGAGACGGATAATAAAAGCTAATTTACCTATTATCCGCGAAGAAGTAGAAAGAGCAGAAATTCGCGCCGAAATTACCGAATTAAATGAACCCTACAAATTAGAAATCTTAGAACGTATTCCCGCATCAGAAATTATCACACGTTACTTTATTGGTACTCCTGAAATTGCCAACTCAGAACCTTCATTGTTTGTCACAGATATTAAACCTACTAATAATTGTTGGTGGGACTTGTGTGCAGGACCCCATATTAACTTTACCGGAGAAATTGATGCTAATGCCTTTAAATTATTAAATGTTGCTGGTGCTTATTGGCAAGGGGATGAAACCAAACAGCAACTACAAAGAATTTATGGTACAGCTTGGACAACAAAAGTTGAACTAGAAACTTACCTACAACAAAGAGAAGAAGCACTGCGTCGAGATCATCGAAAATTAGGTCAAGAACTTAATCTATTTAGTATTCAAGAAGAAGCTGGAGGGGGCTTAGTATTTTGGCATCCCAAAGGTGCAATTATTCGCTACATCATTGAAGATTATTGGCGCAAATCTCATCTAGAATCTGGTTATCAACTATTATATACTCCTCATGTAGCGAATCTCGATTTATGGAAAACATCGGGTCATTTTGACTTCTATCAAGAGAATATGTTTGACTCGATGGATGTGGAAAATCAGGCTTATCAAATTAAGCCCATGAATTGCCCTTTTCATGTTCTAACTTACAAACATCAACTCCATTCCTATCGAGAATTACCATTAAGATGGGCAGAATTAGGAACAGTATACCGCTATGAACGCTCTGGAGCATTACATGGTTTAATGCGAGTGAGAGGCTTTACTCAAGATGATGCTCATATTTTTTGTTTACCCGAACAAATTGCCGAGGAAATTTTAGGAGTTTTAAATCTCACTGAGAAGATTTTATCAGACTTTGGCTTTAAACAATATGAAGTTAATCTTTCCACCCGTCCAGATAAATCAGTAGGTAATGATGACGTTTGGGAATTAGCAACCACAGCACTAGAACAAGCTTTAAATGCTAAAGGTTGGAATTATAGTATAGACGAAGGAGGCGGAGCTTTTTATGGACCAAAGATAGACATTAAAATTAAGGATGCGATCGGTCGTTTATGGCAATGTTCCACAATTCAGGTAGATTTTAATTTACCCCAAAGATTCGAGATGGAATATATAGCATCCGATGGTAGTCGTCAACAACCTATCATGATTCATCGGGCTATTTTTGGTTCTTTAGAACGCTTTTTTGGCATTTTAATCGAGAATTACGCAGGTGATTTTCCCCTATGGTTAGCACCTGTACAACTGCGGCTTTTACCTGTAAGTGATGATTGTCGAGAATATGCAACATCCGTAGCAAATGATTTACAAAAAAGCGGATTTAGAGTAGAATTAGATAGAAGTGGGGAGCGTTTAGGTAAACAGATTCGCACAGCAGAACTAGAAAAAATTCCTGTTGTTGCTGTAGTTGGTAAGAAGGAAGTAGAAAACAAAACTTTGAGTGTCAGAAGTAGAAAATCGGGAGATTTAGGGGTTTTGAATTTAGCTGAACTTGTCAAGTATTTACAAAACAGCTTAAATTTGACAGGCGGTTAATTTTTTTGATTAATTTCAAACATCAACATTTTCAATTCACAAGGTTTAAATATGAATACTGTAACAGAATCAACTGTAAATACAATTCCAGCTATTCCCAAAACAGGAATGCCTGTCACTATCATTACAGGATTTTTAGGTAGTGGGAAAACTACTCTTTTAAATCAAATTCTCCAGAATAAACAAGATTTAAAAGTGGCAGTTCTCGTCAATGAATTTGGTGATATTAATATTGATAGCCAATTGCTAGTTTCTGTAGACCAAGATATGGTAGAACTCAGCAATGGTTGTATATGCTGCACCATTAATGATGGTTTAGTTGATGCAGTGTATAGAGTTTTAGAACGAGAAGAACGCATTGATTATTTGGTAATTGAAACTACTGGAGTAGCAGATCCTTTACCCATAATTTTAACTTTTTTAGGAACAGAACTCAGAGATTTAACTAATCTAGATTCAATTATTACCGTCGTAGATGCAGAGACATTTGATCAACGACATTTTGAAAGTGAAGCAGCATTACAACAAATTACCTATGGTGATATTGTTCTGCTGAATAAAACAGACTTGGTGGACTTGCATAAACTGCGAGAAATAGAAGATTTTATCCATGATGTCAAGCAAGGTGCGAGAATTTTACATACTCAATTTGGTAAAGTTCCTCTACCATTAATTTTAGGTGTAGGCTTAACACCAAAAGATGAGTATATTACCGATGATGTAGAAGATACTCACGAACATCACCACCATGATCATGACCATCATCATGAACATCACCACCATGACCATGAACACCATGAACATCATCATCACTCCCACCATTTAGAAAATGATGGTTTTGTGTCAATCTCCTTTCAAGCAGATAAACCATTTGATGTCAATAAATTTGAGAACTTCCTAGTTGAAAAAATGCCACAGGATGTATTTAGAGCTAAGGGCATTTTATGGTTTAGTGATAGTGAGTTGCGCCATATTTTTCAACTCAGTGGACCTCGTTACAGTTTAAATGCTGATGACTGGAAAACAGCGCCTAAAAATCAGGTAGTTTTCATTGGCAGAAAATTGGATAAAACTGAAATTTATACAAAACTTAACAATTGTCTGCTATGATAAATAAGTGTTAAAAAATTGCCCAAAACAGTTAATAGTGATTTCTAAGGATGATACCCAGATCCCCCACTTCTGCGATCAATTCACAATTTATTAACACGACAATAAAAGAAGTCGGGGATCTTATCACTCTATTAACCAACAAATAATTTATCAAATCCAAAGCAAACAATGACTTTATCAATTAGTCCCGTTCTCAATTCTGCTGATCAAGTTGTGTCATCTTTATCCACTCAGCAACAACCCAAAGTTACAGAAGCAGAAATGATGCAAGCTGTCAGAACATTGCTGATTGGACTAGGAGAAAATCCTGACCGGGAAGGGTTGAAAGATACTCCTAAAAGAGTCGTCAAAGCCTTACAATTTCTTACCAAAGGATATCATGAATCCTTAGATGAACTGTTAAACGGAGCAGTGTTTACAGAAAGTGCGGATGAAATGGTATTAGTGCGAGATATTGACATTTTCAGTTCTTGCGAACATCACATTTTACCAGTCATTGGCCGCGCTCATGTTGCTTACATTCCTAATGGTAAAGTCATTGGTTTATCAAAAATTGCCCGTATTTGTGAAATGTATGCAAGACGTTTGCAAGTTCAAGAACGTCTGACTTTACAAATAGCTGACGCACTGCAAGGTTTACTCAAACCCAAAGGAGTTGCAGTAGTGATAGAAGCAACTCATATGTGTATGGTAATGCGTGGTGTGCAAAAACCCGGTTCTTGGACTGTCACCAGTGCAATGCGTGGTGTATTTTCAGAAGATGCACGCACCCGTGAAGAGTTTATGAATTTAATTCGACACAATGCTAATTTTCACTAAAGTTAGGTGACAAGTGACAGGTGACAGGTGACAGGTGACAGTGAAGAAAATAGAGAATATAAAACAAGTTCTTTTATATTCATTCCTGACTCCTGACTCCTGACTCCTGCTGTAATTAAGTAATTAATTTATTCATGATTTATTAGATATGATTCTCCCATCTGAAATGATTAGAAACTTAAAATTTAACTCCCAAGGTTTAATTCCTGCGATCGCTCAAGATTACCGTGATGGTACTATATTAATGATGGCTTGGATGAACGCCGAATCAATTCAAAAAACCTTAGCCACAGGTGAAGCTCATTATTGGAGTCGTTCCCGTTCTGAATTATGGCATAAAGGGGCAACATCTGGACATATTCAAAAGGTAAAAGAGCTTTTTTATGACTGTGATGGTGATACAATTCTCATCAAAATTGAGCAAATTGGCGATATTGCCTGTCATACTGGTGCAAGAAGTTGTTTCTTTAATGCTGTAGAAATTCTGTTTCCTCAAACATAATTTTAATTATCATTCTAATTATAATTCTAATTCTAATTGCTCATGAATATACCAAGCATTACCGTTGTAGCTGGATTATCTGGAACTGGAAAAACTACCTGGATTCGTCAACAAATCAGAGAAATCAAACCTTCTGAAAAATTTGAGAAATTAATTTATTTCAGTCCAGGAACAGGAAACGTATTAATTGATCATAGTTGTATAGCATCTGAATTTCCAGGAATTAAAGTTTTTGGGGATAATCAAGAAATTGAATTTATTCATCACATCCCAGAAGCGAATCATATTTATATAGAATTAGGTTCTTATCTAGAATTATCAACAATATCCCAAATATTAGATAATCTCAATTATCGTGCAGTCGCTATTTTACCACCCAATGATCAAAACTCAGAATATCATACATGGACTGAAGAAATTTTCTATGGCGCACCTGTGGAAATAATCCACATAGAAAATATTTGGCGCGTGTGTACAACCGGTCAAGTTATTGATGAAAATAGTTTAGAAGATTTTTGGTATGAAATAACTCATGGTGCTTATGGTGAAGTTGTCCGCGCTAAAGGTATTTTTGATGTCAATGATGGACGTTATATATATTGTGATTTTGTCGCTGGTGTTCCCCAAACAGAGTTTTTAGAATTAGATTTACCCAGATATTTAGAAGGTAGACCACAGCGTTTTAGTGGCTTAGAAATATCAGGTACAAATTTAGATGAACCAGCATTAAAATCAACATTATCAGATTGCTGTTTATCTGATTATTTAATTTCCCAATATCAACAACAAGTCAAACAAATTTTATTAGAAGGTCAAGCAGTATGAAAATAGCAGTCATGTCATGTATTCATGGTAATAATGAAGCCTTAAATGCTGTATTATTAGATATCGACCAACAAAAAGCAGAAAAAATATTTTGTGTAGGTGATTTAGTGGGATATGGACCCTATCCCAATGAAGTTGTTAACAAAATTCGCTCTTTAGATATTCCGACCTGTATTGGTTGTTGGGATGAAGATATAGTCGAAGGTTTGAATGCTTGTGATTGTAGTTATCCTTCATTATTAGCAGAAAAAAGAGGAATCCAAGCTCATGAATGGACGAATAAAGAAATTACCCCAGAAAACCGCGAATTTTTAGCCAATTTACCTTACAGTATGCAATGGGGAAATTTAGCTTTTGTTCATGGTAGTCCTCATAGTAATCATGAATATTTATTACCAGAACTTGATGCTTTTGTCGCTTTAGAAAGGGTTATTTCTACAGGTGCAGATGTGCTGTTTTGTGGACATACTCATGTCCCTTATGTGAGAACTTTAGATGCGGGTAATTTACAGGTACGGGTTGATATAGATAGTCATAAAAAATCACAAAAAATTAGTTTTACATCTCCTATAAAGAGAATTATTAATGTTGGTTCAGTAGGAGAACCGCGACATGGTAGACCGAATCCAACTTATGTCATTTATGATCAAGAAACTCAAGCAGTGACATTAAGAGAAGTTGCTTATGATTATCAAAAAACCTGTGCAGCAATTATTGAAAAAGGATTACCAAAAATATTTGCTTGGCGTTTAGCAAATGGTTTAGAATTTGCTGAAAGAGCAGATGATCCTACTCATGTTTGTACAAGGTGATTGGTGATTGGTGATTGGGAGTGATAAATTAATTCTTTATCCTAACTCCTAACTCCTGACTCCTGACTCCTGACTCCTGACTCCTGACTCCTGACTCCTGACTCCTGACTCCTAATCTAAAATCTAAAATCTAAAATCAAACTATGTGGGTTATTTTGAGTGGAATTGAAGGTAATTTAGCAGCTTATGAAGCTGTGATGGCTGATATTAAGCGTCAACGTTATGTAGATGCTTTATATATTTTGGGTGATTTAGTTGGACCAACTAAAGAATCTGAACAACTGGTAGAAAGGGTAAAATCTCCCCGTCGTGGTGAGTTAGAACCAATGATTTGTAAAGGTTGGTGGGAAGAACAATGTTTAAATTTACATGGTTTAGGACCCTCTGGGGATAGTCCTGAGTTATTAGCAAAATATGGGGGTGATGCAGTCAAGATGTTATGGGACTGTGTTTCTCGTTCAACTGTACAATGGTTGAGAAGTTTGGATTTTGGTTTTTTTGAATTAGATTGTTTATTAATTCATGGTTCATCTCTTGGTGTGAGTGATGAACTGACTCCAGAAACTCCCCCGGTTCAAATGTTAGATAGACTCTCAAGAATGCAAGCAAATAATTTGTTTTGTGGTCGTTCTGGTTTAACTTTTCAATATCAGTTACAAGGGGGTTCTGTTATGAGTGAAATTACCACTCTTGACAGTAAAATTTCTCCGCAAACGGTAACAGTTTCACCCCGTCAAGTGATTGGTGTGGGAAATGTGGGACGTATTCCTGGTCAAGCAACTTATACTATTTATCATCCTGGTTCTCATAAAGTGGAATTTAAAACTGTTTATTATGGGAATAAAAAAGGATTTCAAAATTAATCTAGTGCATTTTATCTGAGTTGAGTTACACACGGTTAGGGAGGATTTACTTCCAAAAGATAAAAGATGTAAATTCATTCCGCTTCCAGTTTTCCACCTGTTTGCTAACTGCTAAATGCTGACAATTAAATCAACATCCCTGCAATACCAGCAGTAATAAAACCTGAAAGTAATCCCCCAATCATAGATTTAACACCCATCCGCGCTAAATCATGTTGACGCTTAGGAGCCATACCAGTCATACTACCAATAGTAATCCCAATTGTGCCAATATTAGCAAAATTACATAAAGCATAAGTAGCAATAATTATAGAACGTTGGGAAATTTGCTCTTGCTTAATCAGTTCACTTAAATCTAAATATGCCAAAAATTCATTTAAAATCGTCTTTTTTCCCAATAAAGCCCCGATTTTACCACAATCAGCCCAAGGTATACCCATCAACCAAGCAACGGGAAACATAATAAAAGATAACATCCATTCTAAGGATAATTGCGGTAAACCTACAAGCGTTCCCAACCATCCTAACAAGGCATTTACAGCAGCCAGTAAACCCAAAAAGGCAATAATCATTACACCCACATTCACCGCTAACTTAACACCATCAAGCGCCCCAGTGGTTGCTGCGTCAATGACATTGACAGAATTACTCTTTGTTTCCACATTGACTTTACCAGCAGTTTCCGATACTTCTGTTTCTGGATAGATTAACTTTGATACCATTAAAGAAGTAGGAGCAGTCATAAAAAAAGCAGCTACTAAATGTTCTGCGGGAATACCGAAAGAAAGATAAGCACCTAATACGCCACCGGCGATAGTCGCAAAACCACCAGTCATCACCGCAAATAGTTCTGATTGAGTCATGTTTGCTACATAAGGCTTAACCATTAACGCCGCTTCTGTCGGACCTAAAAAGATATTACCAGCGCAGGATAAAGATTCAGAACCCGATGTTTTCATGGTTTTCATCATTACCCAGGCCAAGGTACTGACTACCCTCTGTAAAATACCATAGTGATATAAAACACCAATGAATGAAGAGAAAAAGATGATCGTTGGTAAAACTTGAAAAGCAAAAAAATGATCTTTGAAATTTTCACCAAAGACAAATTTAGCACCGACATCAGAAAAAGCTAAGAAATTACCGATAATATCCCCCAAAGATTTAAAGACTTTTAAACCCCAAGAAGTTTTAAGAATTACCAATGCTAAAATAAATTCTAAACCCAAACCCCAAGCAATTGTTCGCCAACGCACAGCATGACGGTTAACAGAAATTGCATAGGATATACCAATAAATACTAAAATACCAAGTGCCGAAATAACCCTTTCCATGTTGATTCCTAAATAACATTCATAAAAATAGTAATCTTTTTAACGCTTTAAAACTCAATATAAGAAAATCTTGTGTTATGAGACTATTTGCGCTATTATGAGAATGATTCTTATTGCTGCTAGGCTGTAAAAATAAATCACAAGTAAATTATTAAACATTACAAAAAATAGTACAAATATAACTAAGTATTAATTATGTCCTTAAAAACAAAGATACAGGGTGAGTTTGAGCAGATTTGGGAGGGGATGTTGTCAGATTATGTAACAGCGATCGCCTGGTCATCCCAAGGTACAATTCTGGCAGCGAGTTCAGCAGCAGGAGAAGTAGTTTTATACCATAGTCCAGAACAGCAATTAGTTAAATATTTAGTCAAATATTTAGTCAAATATTTAGTCAAATATTTACAAACCTCTGACGGAGAATCTATAAATAGCCTGGTTTTTTCCACAGATGGACAATTTTTAGCCGCAGGTGGACAAAATGGACAAGTAAAAATTTGGCGTTTACAGTCAGAGGAAGCAGAACTAATCACAGTTCTAGAAAATAACCGTACCTGGGTAGACCGCATGGACTGGAGTCCCACCAAAAATCAACTAGCTTTTAGCTGTGGTCGCTATGTCCAGGTATGGAACGCAGACACAGGTAACATAGAAACCACCCTGAATTTTGATACCTCCTCTGTCCAAGATATTACTTGGCATCCCAATGGTGAAAGTTTAGCCATTGCGGGTTATCAGAGTGTGAAATTTTGGATGTCCGCAAATTGGGATGATGACCCTTCTGTTATACCAGTAGATTCAACCAGTTTGGTGATACTGTGGTCAACAGATGGTAAATATATTGCTTCTGGGAATATGGATCGCTCGATCACGGTTTTGGAGTGGAATGACCCAAATCCTTGGGTAATGCGTGGTTTTCCTGGTAAAGTTCGCAATTTAGCATGGTCAGATACACCGACAAAATCAGGCGCACCTTTATTAGCTGCTTCCAGTGTAGAAGGGATAGTAATCTGGGAAAAAAATGCTGATAACTGGGATAGTAGAGTATTACCCAAACATGAAGGTAATATCCTATCAATTCAATTTCAACCCAATACCCATTTATTAGCTTCTGCTTCTGAAGATGGTAGCGTTTGTTTGTGGAATCAAAGTAAACGATTGCTACAAGTTCTTTATGGTGCTAACAACGGATTTTCCTGCCTTTCTTGGCATCCTCATGAATCTAAATTAGCAGCTGGAGGTAAGAACGGTGAATTAATTATTTGGTCACCAGGCAGCAGGGGTCAAGGTTTCGGTAGGCGATAATCAGGGACATTGACACTACCCTGCCTAAAGTCCTACGGTGTACACACAAGTGGTATCTGCAAGGGTTTCAGGCGTTATAGACCCCTGAAATTATCATTACGAGTGCAAGTAATCACATAATCCTGTAGTTTTTGCGATCGCTTCGTTGTTCCTCCTCTGTGGGAGACTCAAATAAATCTCAAATTACGCTTCAACTCTTGTCATCAATTTATTCAACTTTGAAAAATATTAATGCGGATGGCGAGACTCGAACTCGCAAGGCAAAGCCACACGCACCTCAAGCGTGCGCGTATACCAATTCCGCCACATCCGCACGGTTGCCTAGAAAACCACTATAGCATAAAAAATTAATAATGAAAGATATTTTCCAAAATTTTTTCCAAATGTTTTAATCAGGGAATGGGTAATTGGTAATGGGTAATTAGCCCGGATTTCTCAGCAAAATCCTCAAACCCTTATAAAATATGGATTCTGGGTTTTTACACTGCGTCAAAAATCAACCCGGTGAAAAATGCCAGAAACCGTTTCCCTATAAGGATTATATAGATTGTGATCGCATTGTTTGTGAGAAATGCGGGATTAGGTGATTCATATTCCCAGTCACCAATCACCTATCACCAATCACCTATCACCAGTCACCAATCACCAGTCACCTGATAAATTTATGAGAATTTACAGTAATGCGACAGCTTTATTTGAATGAGATGGGAGAAAATGTCAATCTACTGGTACTAATATCACAGCTAGAAAATGAAGTTTGACAAAATTTTAATTGCTAATCGGGGAGAAATAGCTCTTCGCATTCTCCGCGCTTGTGAAGAAATGGGAATTTCTACAGTTGCTATTCACTCTACTGTTGACCGAAATGCTTTGCACGTACAACTAGCTGATGAAGCGGTTTGTATTGGCGAACCAGCAAGCGGTAAAAGTTATCTGAATATTCCCAATATTATTGCGGCTGCGTTAACACGCGGTGCTACTGCGATTCATCCTGGTTATGGGTTTTTGGCGGAAAATGCCAGATTTGCGGAAATTTGTGCAGATCATCAAATTGCCTTTATTGGACCCACTCCCGAAGCAATTCGCTTAATGGGGGATAAGTCTACTGCTAAAGAAACCATGCAAAAAGCCGGAGTTCCCACAGTACCCGGAAGTGATGGGTTAGTAGAGACAGAAGCCGAAGGATTAGCGATCGCCAAAGAAATCGGCTACCCTGTCATGATTAAAGCCACCGCTGGCGGTGGAGGTCGGGGAATGCGGCTTGTCCGTTCCCAAGATGAATTTGTCAAACTTTTCCATGCAGCCCAAGGAGAAGCAGGAGCAGCTTTTGGTAATGCTGGCGTTTATATAGAAAAATTTATCGAGCGTCCGCGCCATATAGAATTTCAAATATTAGCGGATAACTACGGTAATGTAATTCATTTAGGTGAAAGAGACTGTTCAATTCAACGCCGTAACCAAAAGTTGTTAGAAGAAGCCCCCAGTCCCGCCCTTGACCAAGAACTGCGGGAAAAAATGGGACAAGCAGCCGTCAGAGCCGCCCAGTTTATCAACTACACTGGTGCAGGAACTATAGAATTTCTCCTCGATAAATCTGGTCATTTCTACTTTATGGAAATGAACACCCGTATCCAAGTTGAGCATCCAGTCACAGAAATGGTAACGGGTGTAGACCTGCTAGTAGAACAAATTCGCATTGCCCAAGGTGAAAGACTCAAATTAACCCAAGACCAGGTAATTTTAAGGGGTCATGCCATAGAATGCCGTATCAACGCCGAAGATCCAGATCATGATTTTCGTCCAGCACCCGGTAAAATTAGCGGTTATCTCCCACCAGGAGGACCAGGGGTAAGAATTGATTCCCATGTATACACAGATTACCAAATTCCCCCTTATTACGACTCTCTCATCGGTAAGTTAATAGTTTGGGGACCCGACCGCGCTACAGCAGTCAACCGTATGAAACGGGCATTAAGAGAGTGTGCCATCACCGGACTACCTACAACTATCCCCTTTCATCAAAAAATCATGGAAAACCCGCAATTTTTACAAGGTCAAGTTTATACCAGCTTTATCCAGGATATGAAATTACAGTGATTAGGGAACAGGGAACAGGGAACAGGGAATAGGGAATAGGGAATAGGGAATAGGAAAATGCAAAAGTTACAATTTTCATTTCTCCTGCCTCCTGCCTCCTGCCTCCTGCCTCCTGCCTCCTGCCTCCTGCCTCCTGCCTCCTACCTTATACCCCCTATCACCTGCCTCATGCCTCGTTCAACCTCAATAACCCGCACCACTAAGATAAGTCCGCATTGGAGCCGCATTAAAATCTAGTTAAGTAAGGTAAGATCGTAATCGTCCACGTGTGCTCTTCAACCACATTCACAATATCTGATAGCGGACCGTCGCATCAACAAACAAAACACAC
>NZ_BJCE01000057.1:0-25960 GCF_005402885.1 Sphaerospermopsis reniformis | reverse complement strand
TTCTATGTAAGTGTCTGTCTTCAGTGATTACAGCTGCCTCGTGCTTAGTCATGTGCGCCTTGTGTCTGCTGCTTGTTGTTTGGTGAGTGGTGTCTGTAGAGTGTTGACTTGTGACTGGTTACTGGTGACTGGTGACTGGGGACTGGTGACTGGTGACTGGTGACTGGGTAATCAATTTGATGTTTCCCAATCAACTATCAACTATCAACTATTATCACCAATTTATTTTTCCCATTCTGCTGTCAGTTGGCGGAAATTATACTCATTTGCACCAGGATGGCAACTAACACAACTACCCATTGTTACAGGATTTGGTAATTCTACACCAGGATGTAAAGCTTTAAAATAACGTGATCTGTTTAAACGATAGGGTGTTTCTTCGTCTTGCAGTTGCACACGGGAAAAGGTAGAAACATATTTCCATACTAAATTGCGTTGTATTCCTATTAAGGGCGTAATAGTTGCGCCATAGTGCTGGGAGTCTTCCAAGATATTTTTCCAGGTTTGGGTAGGAAATACCTCTGGTGGTAAAGCTAGATGACAGGTTGAACAGTTTTCTATATATAATTCTTTTCCTAACTTATATTGTGCGCGTACTACGTCAACTGTACCAATTTCCGGAGGGTTTGCTGCTTGGGTGCTGGTGGCTAGACCTAGTATAAATCCTATGGCGACACTCCAACCGAAAATAATCAGCATGACTATCAGTAGTTGGCGTTTGAGTTTTTTGTGGGATGATTTAGGTTTAAACATACTAGGCATAAATAGCATTATGGTAAAAGTGAATATTTTGGTTTTTGTATACACCTGATATTTAGATAGATTTTATTATAATTTGTTGCATTAATTTCTATTTACTTGCAGGTTTTATCATTCCTTTCAAAAAGTGGAATACCATAATCTTCTAAAAAATCCTGTGCTAATGCTTGCCAACTGGCATTTAATCTAGGGTAAAATTCAGGAGTACAAACATAAGCTTCTAAATTTAAACCTGCATAATTCCTTTCTAGTTTATCATCAAATAAATCTATAGTATTTTTTAATTGTCTAATCGCATCTACTCTATTTTTGTTTACCTTCTTCAAACTGGTTGCATTTAATTTGAACTCTACAAAACAGAAATAACTTTCATCAAAAAATACAAAATCACAATGAGAATCACCAAATCCTAAAAGTCCCTGTTTACCATCAATAGGAATAAAAGCAACTCCCGTAGCATGAATGATATTAAATAATTTGCTGCTATCAAAACCATGAATTATAGTTTCCACACCATTGATTTTTAGAATAAATGTATTATCATCGAAATCAATACTGACAATGATAAAAGATTGTCCTTTATAGTCTATAACAGAAAACTCTGCTCTCAATTCTATTTGTAGAATATTAGGAAACTTAGGAAACGCATTTGATAGCAGTTCTTTAATATCGTCAAATTTGCTCATTTTCTTTTAAAAGTTCTAGCGTGGATACTGTATAAAGTCTGAAAATCACCACCCAAAATTTCGGAAACAGTATCCAGATAATTTTGTTGAATAGTACCTTTTTCAGTATTAAAAATAGACTCACAATAATGCGTTGTTTCAGAAGATTGATTACCTAATGAATAAGCTGAAAAATCTTCAGCTTGTAACCAACAATCTTTAGGGATTATTTGTGTTACTTCAACTTCTGCATCGGGATTTTTGACAACTACTCTATTCGCAAATAGAAGATTATTAAAAACTGTAAGTACATAAGGACTATGAGTGGTGATGATGAGTTGATTATCATCATTTTGATTAACCATTAAAGATAATAACTCAATCAGTTGTTTTTGTGCAATAGGGAATAAATGGGCTTCTGGCTCTTCCAATATTCTTAATATTTTGGTATTATCAAGAATATTCAGGAATATATCTTGTAAAATCCTTATAGATTCTTGCTGTCCTGATGAAGCATTAGAAAGATGAACATACTCTCCTTTTTGAGTGTTAAATATAATTTTTTCTCCCCAATTATCAATCCTGTATTCACCTTTTATTATTTCATCTATTCGGTTTTTGATACCATATAATTTTTGTTGTATATTTTCATCATCTTCATAACTTTCAATTAGTCCCTCAAAATTATCAAATTTTTTGAATGTGTCTTTAATTCTCGCAACTTTTTCCATAAATTTCAACATTAAAGTTTCATCTATTGTTTGTTGCTTACGCTGAAATGCTTTCTTGTTATTTTCCCTTTTCTCATTTTCCTCTATTGGTTTATTCCTATTTTCTTCTAAACTATTTTGAATACTTGCCGATAAGTATCTTTCAAAAAAATCAGAATAACTTACTGTCGCATTTCTACCTGCAATTACAAACAATGAATCTGTTTGATTACTTTCAAATAATTCATTCAACAACTTAGAAAGCCTTTGAGCATATCTAATTCTATTTTTCTCATACGTCAATTGTTCGTAAATATTGTTTGTACTTAAATCTTGTTGAAGAAGTTTTTTAATATTGCTTACAGAATTTTTAAAATCCTCATTAAAGAAATTATCACTGAATCGAGAATCTAGTTTTTTCTTATCATTAAGGGTTAATCTCAACCATTTATCTTCTTCAAGACTATAATAAAATGTTATTTCAAAATCAGGTAAGTGTAATGTAGAACCGAAAAAGTCGTAAAATTTTTCTCTTAGGGGAAACATAATATCACGCAGTTTATCAAAATTCGCTTTTTCTGCATCCTGATATATTTGACTAAACAAATCATCTCTTAGTGATTTAAAAAAATAAATCAATTTAGCAATAGTGCTTTTACCGCTTGCTTGTTCACCAATTAAAACTAATACTTTTCTAACTTCAATCTCTGCATATTCAATAGCACCGAAGTTTTTGATAATAATTTTCTGCATGATTATAAACTGTCGTTTTATCCAATAAATTTATTATAGTTGTAACAGGTGCAAGATGTAACTATACAAAAACAAACTTTTACATCTGTCACCTGTTACCTCTCACCTTTAAGGAATAGCAACCGATCGCAATATCCGATCAACTATCGTTTTCGCATTCCTTCCCCCTCTAGGAATCAAACGATGACTCAAAACATAAGGCGCTAAAAACTTCACATCATCGGGTATTGCATATTCTCTACCTAATATAAAAGCTAATGCTTGGGCAGCTTTTTGTAATGCCACACTACCACGAGGACTAACACCTAAAGTAATTTCCTCATCCTGTCTCGTAGTTCTCACCAATTCTAAAATATATTCTTGTAAAGATGTTTCTACTTTTACCTGTGAACAAAGTTGACGTAATTGTGCAACTTCTTCCAAAGTAATACAAGGTTGTAAATCAGTAACTTGTACACCCTCCTGAAGATTTTGCAACATTTGTAATTCTTCTGTTTCCGAAGGATAACCCAAACTCAAGGAAAGCATAAACCGGTTTGTGCTTCTGGTAAAGGAAATGTTCCTTGGTATTCGACGGGGTTTTGAGTAGCAGTTGAAATTTACCATCTACAGAACGCGCTAAAGATTTCGCCAGCAAGGTTTTACCAACACCAGGTACATCTTCTAATAAAGCATGACCACCACCAAGCAAAGCAACTAAAACCAAGCGTACTGCTTCATTTTTACCAACGATGGTACGAGCCAGATTTTGGGTTAAAGCGTCAATTTTTTCTCTCATTCTCTTTAGGTAATTGGTAATTGGTAATTGGTAATTGGTAATTGGTAATTGGTAATTGGTAATTAATTTATTCTTCCCAGTCACCAGTCACCAGTCACCAATCACCAGTCACCAGTCACCAATCACCAATATATATATTGTTCCCCAGTTATCATTCAAATTCAGTATGTCCTATTTAAAATTTCTTTGGCTATGGTGCAGTCAAGTTGAATTTGGGTTTTCAGAGCTTCTATATCAGCAAATTTTTGTTCTGGGCGTAAAAATTTGACTAACTCTACCACCAATGTTTTACCGTACAAATCACCAGACCAATCAAATAAATGTACTTCTATTGTTGAGTATGTACCGTTGATAGTGGGACGGTTGCCAATATTCATCACGCCTAATTTTACGCCTAATTTTTCCACAGGAGCGGTATCAGGGGTTTCACTGTGAATGAAAACCCGCACAGCGTAAACTCCCAGACGGGGTAAAAATTTATCTTTTGGAAGTTGCAAGTTAGCAGTAGGAAAACCAATGGTTCTACCTAATTTTTGCCCTGTTATCACCACACCAGTTAAACTATAAGGTCTTCCCAGTAAGCGGGTTGCTCTAGTCATATCTCCTAATTCTAAACTTTGGCGAATTGAGGAAGTGCTAATACGACCATCTTCTGTGAAATCATTGGGGATATTATCAGTATTGTTGGGAAAATTTACTGTATCAGTTTGTATGGGAACTATTGTTACAGGTATATTGTACTGAGCAGCGATAATTTGCAAATCTTTGGCGTTACCCATGCGTTTTTTGCCAAAACAGAAATCTTCCCCAACACTGATTTTTTGACATTGCAGTTTTTGGACAAGGATTTTTTTGACAAAATCTTCTGGTGATAGAGCAGATAATTCTCTATCAAAGGGTAATAATACCAGTTGTTCTACACCTAGCGATCGCAGTTGTTCGACTTTTTCATCTAGGGGAGTTAACAAAGCACGGGGTTGACCAGTAAAAAACTCCTGGGGATGAGGATCAAAGGTAACAACCGTTGAATATGTATGGTTTGGGGATGATGGTACGGTTAATAATTGAGAGGGATGATCTGGTGAGTATTTTGGTAATTTATCCCCATTTCCCCGCCCATTTTCACTTACTGCTGAATGCAAAATTGGTTGAATTACTCTTTGATGACCAAGATGAACACCATCAAATTTACCAAGAGCAACAGCAGTTGGTGTTAGTAGCTGTTCAGTAGAAGCAGCAACCCACATAGAACACCCCCAAAAAAAACAACCAGCCTCAGACAAATTTAGCACTTGGATTCAGGGATTTTAGGTTTATTTTCGTTATCAGCGTTTGCCAACCTCTGCCTTTTAGACGTATTTGAGGCTTGGAGCAGGTGTAGGGTAAGGGGTGCAGGGTGTAAAATTAGCAGACCCATTACCTTGTTTACCAATTACAAATTAGTAATTATCCTAAAAAATTACCTTTTTTAACATTTTTGAATAAGTATCGTCTTGGGGAAGTTATATCTTGTCCAATGATGACGGTCATCATTTAAGAACTGTTCTCTCTCACACTTGTCAAGAGTCACCTATCACCTAAACGATTATTTTATAACTTACGTAAAGGTAATGATTTAGAGACAGCATCTAATACAGGAACATCCAGTATTAATCCCTCTCTGGCCATAATTGCACCAGGAAATTTCTCCGCTGCTTGTTTACCCACATTATCTAAAAAATCATCATTGTGGGCAGGATCATGGTGATAAATGACCAATGTTTTCACGTTGGCTGCTTGGGCTATTTTCACCGCTTCTTGCCAAGTAGAATGTCCCCAACCAATTTTTGGTGATTTAGCCCAAGAGTATTCTTCATCAGTGTAGGTGCAATCATAAATCAAAATATCGGCATTGCGTGATAGCCTGAGGACATTTTCATCTAATCTATCAGGAAAATGTTCTGTATCTGTGATGTAAACGGCTGCTCCACCACACCAGTTAACTCGATATCCTACGGCTTCACCTGGATGGTTTAAATGTGTCGTTTCTATGGTAATGTCCTCAATGTGAATTGGTTCACCTGCTTTAACAGTATAAAAATTCAAGTTGGCCTGCATAATCTGCAAGGGTACAGGGAAGTTGGGATGAAGCATTTGGTCATTGAGACGTTGCTCAATGGTTGAGCCATCGGGGGCGATCGCACCGTAGATATTAAATTTATTTCCTTTGATAAAAGCCGGAGTAAAGAATGGAAACCCCTGTAGATGATCCCAATGGGAGTGAGTAAAGAAGATATGACCCTCTACAGGCATTTGGGACAGTAAAGATTGTCCCAAAACGTGAACTCCTGTACCACAATCAAAAATCAAACGTTTACCCCCCACTTGCATGGCAACACAAGGGGTATTACCTCCATAACGGACGGTGTGTGGACCAGGACAGGGGATACTACCCCTAACGCCCCAAAACTGCACTGTAAATTGATTCTCTATCCTAGACATGGTTGTTGGTTGCTGGACTGAGCGGGCGATAAATCAAAAAAATGCTGCTTATTTTTCTAGTTTAAAGTGTAAATTTTACGGTAATGGTTTTAATTTAGACTTGAGTCTTTGGAAATACAGAAAAATTTAAGTAAAGTTAAATTTCCATGTAGACAATTTATGCAGTCCATTGGCATAAGTAAGATTGTATTGCAAAGGAGTAATACTAATGAAATTTTTACGGATAACTTCTACATCTATGGGAATGTGTGGGGGTAAATTTAACCCTGGTGGTGGTTCGACATCTTCTAAAACTTCTCCAGTTAACCAGTAATAAGTTTTGCCACGGGGGTCAACTCGCTTATCGAAAACGTCAACATAGCGACGCACTCCTTGACGAGTGAGAGTGACACCAGCTATTTCTTCCCAAGAGATTGGGGGAATGTTGACGTTAAGTAACATTAAATCTGGTAAGGGTTCTACTGCCAGATGGTCTACTAGCAGTTTGGCAAATTTGGCAGCTGGCTGAAAGTCTTTGTGTGTATGACTGGTGAGACTCAAAGCAATACTAGGAACGCCCTCAATCATACCTTCCATTGCTGCCGAAACAGTTCCAGAGTAAAGAATTTCTGTTCCTAAATTCGCACCTTGGTTAATTCCTGATAATACCAAATCTGGGGGGGAATCGAGTAACGCCCACAATGCCAATTTTACACAATCGGAAGGTGTACCGTCACAAGCCCAAGCATTAACAGCAGGATGAAACAGGGCTTCAACCATTTCAGCGCGAATTGGTTGATGTAAGGTTAATCCGTGTCCAGTTGCCGATCGCTCTCGATCTGGACAAACTACACTCACTTGATGACCAGCTTCGGCTAGGGTGTTGGCTAAGGTGCGAATACCTAAAGCGGAAATTCCATCATCGTTGCTTATTAGTAATTTCATCTGTTATTGGGGAAAAGGTGATTGGTAATTAATAATTAGTTCATGGTCTGTTGTCAGTGTTTTTGGTAACAACTGCAAAAAAAACTTTTCTCATGCTCTCTAGCTTCTAAACTGTAAACAGAGGAAAGTTTCACCTTGTGGCATTGACTGGTTTATGGCACATTGCTAAGGTTAATTGTCCTTTGTCAGTTGTTGGTTGTTTGTATTTTGCCACTGACTACTGACTACTGACCACTGACCGAAAAATTTTAGATTTTGGATTTTAGATTGTGGATTGAGAATTTTCGGGATAAACTCGGCCTTTTCAGGGCAGAATTAATCCAAAATACTCTCTGCGCTGCCTACGCTTCGCTAACGCCAATCTAAAATCCTCAAGCTCCACATTTTAGGGTGGAGTAAATCCAAAATCCAAAATCGTAAATCTAAAATTGATTGACCCCTGACTAATAATTAATCACGAATGACTAGCAATTTAGAGGAACAACTTTTAGTATTACGGCAGGAAGGAGAAACAGCGATCGCTGCTGCTGATACCCTAGAACGCCTGGAAGAACTGCGAGTTAACTATTTGGGCAAAAAAGGTCAACTGGGGGCGCTGTTACGCAGCATGGGACAAATGAGTGCGGAGGAACGTCCTAAAATTGGGGCGATCGCCAATACAGTTAAGGAAGCTTTACAAAACAGTCTTGACCAGCAACGCACCGCTTTAGAAACTGCCCAAATTCAAGCACAGCTAGAGTCTGAAACTTTAGATGTGACTATGCCCGGTATTTATCGTCCCCAAGGTCGCATTCATCCCCTCAATGGTATCATTGACCAAGCTCTAGATATCTTTGTCGGTATGGGTTACACTGTCGCCCAGGGGTCAGAGATGGAAACAGATTACTACAATTTTGAAGCCCTCAACACCCCTCCTGACCACCCAGCCCGTGATATGCAGGATACTTTCTATTTGCCAGATGGAAATTTACTGCGGACTCACACCTCATCGGTGCAAATTCGCTACATGGAAAAAGAAGAACCACCATTTAAAATTGTTGCCCCTGGTCGAGTTTACCGCAGAGACGATGTAGACGCTACCCACTCGGCTGTTTTCCATCAAATTGAACTTTTAGCAGTTGATGAAGGTTTAACTTTTACAGATTTGAAAGGCACGGTAAAGATATTTTTACAAGCGATGTTTGGTGATTTACCCATTCGTTTCCGCGCTAGTTATTTTCCTTTTACCGAACCTTCTGCGGAAGTTGATTTACAGTGGAATGGGCGCTGGTTAGAAGTAATGGGTTGCGGTATGGTTGACCCCAATGTATTAAAATCTGTGGGTTATGATCCAGAGATTTATAGTGGTTTTGCTGCTGGTTTTGGTGTAGAACGTTTTGCGATGGTTTTACATCAAATTGATGATATTCGCCGTTTGTATAATAGCGATTTGCGCTTTTTAAGGCAGTTTTAACTAATTATCAGTGGTCAATAGTCAGTAGGATAACCACTGAAAAACTGACTAATGACTACTGAATAATTTTTACAATGAACACAAATTTCACAATTATCAATTATTCAAAGAGGATTTATTGATATTGAGTAAACCTTTGACTATTTATATGGATTCCTGTTGTTTCTGCCGTCTTTTAGACGATCCCATACAGTATCGAGTTCGGTTAGAAACTGAAGCAGTAGTCTCAATTCTAGAATATTGCGATCGCGGCGATTTAGTCTTAGTCAACAGTGATGCTCTAGAGTTTGAGCTTCAAAAAATTCCTGATTCTGGTAATCGTGATCAGATTTTAGCTTTTTTAGGTGCAGCAAATATCTTTGTTGAGTCAAATGAAGATATAAGCTGTTGTGCATTTAATTTATATAAGGTTAACAGGCAAGATGCCTGTTCCACAAGACTTAAGAATATTAAGATTATACAGTTTAGCTGCATAACAGCTTAGAATCTAGAGCAGAGATTTTATGTGGACTAGGTTTTACTTTATATGATTCATTAGACATCTCCACAATAGAATGTATTAATTTGTCATAAGTTGTAGGGGCGAAGCTTATGGGCGATAATTTAACGGAAAAATCAGACATCTAGATATCCCATAAGCTTCGCCCTGCCCCCATAAATAGGTTCCATAATTTCTTTTCTGGAGATGTCTATTGCATTTAGCGTTTGCAGAAGCAGCGGCAGTAACAGTCTTTCTGACGACAGATGATCGACTGTTAAGAAAAGCAAGGAATTATATTAATGATGTTAAAATAAATGTGGCTAATCCCGTCAATTGGTTAATGGAAAATCAAAAGTTAATTCAGGAGTTTTAAAAATGAAAGCCAGTGAAATTTCCAGAAGAGGCTACCAAGCACTAATCCAAGAATTAGGTTATGGTGGTGCTGCTAGATTTTTACTAAGATTTGAATCCGGTTTTGGAGATTATACAAAAGATCGTCATCAATGGCTAGATCAATTAACAATGGATGACTTTCGTAATTATATTCAACAAAAACGCCAACAAAAATAAAGGTAAGTATTCAGCTATCAGCGGACAGCAGTCAGCTTTTTAAAGGTTACGCCAAAAATCACGCTAGTGATAATCTACGGTTTTATTAAATATTCTGACTCCTGACTCCTGACTCCTGAATTATTACAAATAAAGTAATCATTTTTTACAATTATCACAATGTCCACAACGCAAATTTTCCGCTTCTTTCCCAAACCCAAAAGCAGTTAACAAAAACTGCCAACGACATTTTTTACTATACAAATATTCACTCATCTGTTTAGTAGCTTGTAATTGCATTTGTGGCTGTTTTCCCGACTTTGCAGAAATTGTATAATGAAAAGGATCAAGCCATTGTAATTGTCCACTACTATGAAGTAAAGAAAGCGCCGTTGCACCATCAGGAAATTGTTTAATTACAGATGTTACTTCTCCTTGTTTTGGTAACTGTTTCGCTAACTGTTGTGCTTTTTGTTGTTGTTTCAATATTTGTTGTTCAAAAAACTGCTGTCTTTGCTTATCTTCAGCATCTAAAAAACCCGTTGGTTCACTAATTAAAGTTAACGCTTCCGCTGGTTTTCCATCTCTTCCCGCACGTCCAATTTCCTGCACATATTCCGATAATAAAAGTGGTGCTTGAAAGTGAATCACCCAACGGACATCTGGCTTATTTATCCCCATTCCAAAAGCGCAGGTACAAACCACAAACGGCATTTTTCCATTTAACCAACTTGCTTCTACTGCGCGTCTTTCTGTTGCACCTAAACCCGCATGATAACTAGCAGTATTATACCCTAATTCTATTAACCATGCTGCTAATTCTTCACTATCTTTACGAGTTCTCACATAAATCAAACCTGCTTGATTTTGGTGATTTTTAATGAACTTTAATAATTGTTGTTTTCTGCCTTTTGGTGTCCAAGCAATACGCACATTAAGATGTAAATTATTCCGGTAAGGATTGAGTTTATAACTATCAGGTTTTTGTAATTGTAAAACTTCAGAAATTATCTTTTGTGCAGCAGGATCAGCAGTTGCAGTAAAAGCTGCTATACTAATTTTTGTACCCGGTGGTTTTGTTTTTAATAAAGCTGGACGTACAGCACCCAAACGTCGATAAGCTGGACGAAATGTATCACCCCACTGCACTAAACAATGGGCTTCATCTAATATCAAACCATTAATTTGTAATTGGGGATGAGATAATCTTTCCCACACAGGAGGACTGAATAAAGTTTCTGGTGATAAATATAATAATCTTAATTGTTGTTTTTCTAAAGCTTGCAAAGTTGCCCGACGTTGATAAGTAGGTAGTTCACTATGTAAAAGTGCAGCTTTTTGATTTCGTTGTTTTAGTTCTTCTACTTGGTTTTCCATCAATGCAACCAAGGGAGAAACTACTAAAGTTAAACCGGTTTTTAATAGTGCAGGAAGTTGAAAACAAATTGATTTTCCCCCTCCTGTGGGCATAATAATTAAAGTGTCTTTTTGGGATAATAAACTTTTGACAATTTCTCCCTGTGGAGGACGAAAATCATCATAACCCCAGATTTGTTTTAATGCAGTGCGGAGTTCTGTTAATGATGTAGTGGAGTGATTCATAGAAAAATTTAAGCCTAAATCATTATTTTATGCAGAAATTTGATTAATGCCTACTTGATAAATTACCTGTTCTCGTACTGAATTTGCAGCCGCTACAGCTATTTCTTGCCAATCGCTATCTAATAGTAAAATACTTAAAAGTGACTTTAATACATCCCGATTAGATATAAATTCGTAAATATTATATAATTCATCTTGCTTTAAAATATCTTGCAGTCCTGATAAAGCCACAGGTTCAGGTAATTGAAGTCTTTGAATCAAACATTTCTGTGCTACTTCTAAAGCTGTTTTTTCCCCTATACCCAAATTCCATTCTTGTAAAAGTAACCGCAGTTCTCGGTTGAGTGATACGCGCAACTGTGTCAACCTTCCAAACATTCCAGGATTTTGCAATAAAGCGGGAACTGCTAAACCCCATTCTAACCCTGCGGTTACATCACAGTCAGTTTCATCTTCAATTTCAATTGCTTCTTGAAGAGATGTAGGATTAAAAAGTATGTCAATAGCTGCTGCTACATTGTGATTATTATTCATAAATTTTTTCCTATATTGATATTATTGTTGTAGTCTCAAAATACCATATTCAAAGTATGTCAGATTCTTGTATTCTTCATCAACACCAAGATTGAGCATATTTTGGTTTTCATAAAATCGTTCCGCAGTCTGTAGTGAATGCAGTCCAATTCTCCCACCATAACCTAATTCTACACTTCTCAATCTTGCATATCTTAATAATGCAGTACCAACACCTTTGTATCGTGGTGGACGTTGGATTTCTTTACGATTCCAAGGTGCAGAGGTAATGTACTGGATATATACTAATTTTTGTCCCATTGCCAAACGTGAACCATGTAATTGGGTTTCTATCATCATTAACCCTTGAGTACAATCTTCACACTCAAGCGCATAACCTTCTTCGTTGTCTTGTTTGCTAATATATCCCAGTTTAAATAACCAATCCCAAAACTTATCTTCTGCTTGAACAACCCGCAATTGTTCGCGCCATAATTTTTCATAATCATCAATGTGCTTTTTAGACAGTTCAACAATATTAGCGTTAACAGGTGAATTGTCTATACCTCTATTTAGCTGAATAAACCTAAAACCTTGATATATCAAAGGTTAGAGGCTGATAAACAGGAAAAAAGTGCAAGGGTTTTGAAGGGTATACCGGAAAAAGTGTGCATTTTTTGGGATTTCAAGAGATGGCAAAGAAATTTTCAAATCTCCTCCTGACTCCTGACTCCTATGCCCTCACGGAAAGACTTTCTCAGCAACCCCTATTTAGTGGTTATATGTTGCTAACACGGGATAAAGCTAAGAAAGATGATTAAAGATAATCAACAATAGTAAATAACCTCTACTCAATCAACCCAGGTAGGGGTTTTTCTTTGGGAAAGTTTTTTTAGTTTAGAATTGAAATAGCAGTAAGCAGAAATATTAGCTAAAACCAAAATAACTGTTTTTCATGAAGCACAAAATATAACATGGAAGAACTACTCGAACTCAGACAACTTCTAGAACAGGGTAAAATTCCTGAAGCATTAATATTAGTGGATGAATTAGAAGAAATGAGCCTCAGTGATAAAATCAATAAAATTGATAGTTATGGTGTAATTCTTCTCATCCATTTAATTAAACAAAAAGCTGAAAAACGTTCTACCCGTTCTTGGGAAATATCTATAGAAAATGCAATACGGGAAATCAATAAAATCAATAAACGCCGCAAATCTGGAGGTTATTACTTAAATCAAACGGAATTAATGGAAATTCTCCAACAAGGATATCAAGTAGCACTCAAAAGAGCAGCTTTAGAAGCATTTGGAGGATGTTATGAAACAGAAGAATTAGCAGCTATGGTACAAGAATCAGAAATATTAACTGATGCTTTGGAGTTAATTCAAAAATAGATACCTGGTGGTAAATAATGTAGAGACGTTTCATGAAACGTCTCTACACCTTCTACGCTGTCACTTCTTCCTTCACGGTTTGCTGTAATGCAGCATACAACCTATTCAGGGCATTCACATAAGCCTGAGCCGATGCCACAATTATATCTGTACTGGCTGCATGACCGGAAAATACACGGGATTCATAACGTAAACGAATTGTTACCTCTCCCAGAGCATCAATTCCCCCGGTTACAGATTGCACAGAAAACTCAATTAAATCATTAGGTACATTCACTACCCGATTGATGGCTTTATAAACAGCATCCACTGGACCAGTACCGATTGCCGCATCGGTTAATTCCTGTCCGTCAGGTGTCCGCAGGGTAACAGTTGCGGTGGGTTTGGCGTTGCTACCACAGGAAACTTGCACCAATTCGATTTTAAATAAGTCCGGTGCTTGTTTAATTTCGTCGTTAACGATCGCCTCTAAATCCCAATCAGAAATTTCTTTCTTTTTGTCCGCTACTTCTTTAAACCGAATAAAGGCTTTATTTAAGTCATTCTCTGACAACTCAAATCCCAATTCTTTTAAACGAGTACGAAACGCATTTCTACCTGAGTGTTTACCCAATACTATTTGATTATCTGTCAACCCAATCAATTGGGCATCCATAATCTCATAAGTGAGTTTATTTTTCAACACTCCATCTTGATGAATCCCAGACTCGTGTGCGAAAGCATTAGCACCCACAATAGCTTTATTCGGTTGTACCAGCATTCCTGTCAAGCTGGAAACCAAGCGGGAGGTTTTATAAATTTGCTTGGTGTCAATATTAGTTAATGATTCTTCAGAATCAGCAGGTCTACCAAAGAAGGAGTTAAAATATTGCCGTCTGACGTGCAAGGCCATGACTAATTCTTCTAAAGCAGCGTTCCCGGCTCTTTCCCCAATACCATTGATGGTACATTCTAGCTGTCTTGCGCCGTTTTTCACAGCTTCCAGGAAGTTGGCCACAGCTAAACCCAAATCATTATGGCCGTGGACGGAAATAACCGCCTGATCAATGTTGGGGACGTTTTCTTTGATACCTTTAATCAAAGCGCCAAATTCGCTGGGGGTGGTGTAACCTACGGTGTCGGGAATGTTAACAGTTGTTGCACCAGCAGCGATCGCCCTTTCCAAAACTTGATACAAAAATTCTGGATCGGATCTACCAGCATCTTCAGGGGAAAATTCTACATCATCGGTGAAGCTTTTAGCATAAGCTACCATTTCCTCAGCGATCGCAATTACTTCTGGTCTGGTTTTCTTTAACTTATATTGCAGGTGAATATCAGAAGTAGCAATAAATGTATGAATCCTCCCCTTAGCTGCTGGTTTGATCGCTTCCGCTGCGGCTTTGATATCATCGTGTCTAGCTCTAGCTAAACTACATATCACTGGACCATCTTCTAAACCCACAGTCTGGGCGATTTTGCTCACTGCTTCAAAATCACCCGGACTCGCAAAGGCAAAACCAGCTTCAATTACATCTACACCTAAACGGGCTAATTGTTTGGCAATAATTAGCTTTTCGTCTATGTTTAAGGTCGCTCCTGGACACTGTTCTCCATCTCGCAGTGTCGTATCAAAGATGATAATTCTGTCTGCTTGACTGCTCATTGGTTTTGGGTTTTGGTTGGTTGAGTTGTGACTGTGGGCTTAAAATACCTTGAACTTTATTAAAAAGAATAAAGGAGTCAGAATAGAGAATTTAGAATAAATTATATACGACTAGCTTATTTATAAGTGGGTTGAAGATACCTAGCAAATCTATGATTTGGTAGTTCTAACTTTTGGTGATGCTTCGCCTCAATAATTTCTTCTCACTCCTGGTTATAGACTCCTTCTTCAGTTTTTAACTTTTGCTTTGTAAATAATTATTAATTTTACTAAGCTTCGGTCTTTTCTATTTGGTCTCTAATATCGTTCAAGTCTATATATCTATCCGTAGCATTACGCAATTCTCTAGCTATCATTCCTTCTGTCGATACCACTGTAATATGCGTATTTTTGGAACGTAGTAGCTCGATCGCTCTTTCAAAATCTCCATCTCCACTGAATAAAACTACTCGGTCGTACTGGTCAACGGTATTGAACATATCAACAACAATTTCAATATCTAAATTAGCTTTTTGTGAATAACGGCCAGAGACATCATCATAATATTCTTTGAGAATTTTAGTCCGTACTGTATATCCCAAACTAATGAGTGCATCTCGAAAGCCACGTTGGTCTTGTGGGTCTTTTAAGCCGGTGTACCAAAAAGCATTGATTAATGTTGTCTCAGGTTGTTCGTTCTTAAAATATTCTAACACTCGTCGCGGGTCAAAAAACCAGCCATTTTTTTGTTGAGCATAGAACATATTGTTTCCGTCTACGAAAATAGACAGACGATTCATTGGCAAAACCATAGAAATTTACACCTAAATAATAGATAAGAATGTAAGATTGAACAATAGATTATAGCAATTCTTAATTGACAAGCTCGCTAATATCTATAATGGTAGTTATCATGTATAGCTTTTATCTTACCTCTGGCAAAGCATAAAATTGCCTGAAACATTGCTCGCACATTAAATTTGAGTCCTGGGAACTGAACCTGTTTCACCTCCGATTCTTGCAAATACAGCCTGTAATCAAAATCTACCAATAAAAATGACCCAGTAATGGCATTTTGATCTGTATATCAGTCAAGTTTACTCCTAAAGAGGTATGGTATGGGGCTTTAGTTAGGATTTAGACAGATGTCCATTTATAGATTTTTTCATCAACATCAGGGTTTTTTACTGGTAAGTATAAATGATGACTTACGCAAAACAGAACCAAAGCAGGGGTAATTCATGAATTACCCCTAGGCAAGAATCAGGTTTTTAGTCCAATCTTGCTTAAATCCTATAAATATTACTTTTGATGGGAAAAATCTCCTTGAATATTATCTGTCATTGTATAAACTATGTCAAGAAAATTTAGAACTTTTACTGACAGGCAGATAGAATTTTTCTCTAATGCTTCCCCTTTGATTTAGTGAAATTTATGGATAGGATATAATCTCAGCGTAACCGATTGCAAAGGTGCAACAATCATTGATGGGAATTGGGAATTTAGTCAAACACCAGGCTAGAATGTATTTGTATGATGCATGCGTAGTGGCAAATGCACCAATGCAAGTTTGGTATTAATTTAAGCATATTAGTAAAAAGTAGTGTATGTATTTTCAGTTGTTAAGAGCCTGGAGAGAAAATTTTTGCATTTATAATCATTTTCCCCTTCTTCACTCTCATAAGTAACCTGTCAACTGTCACCTAGTGCTTATTTCAGTAGCTTTTGCCAAATAATTTGCTGTTATTTTGCCAAGGGATACAAAAAATGTCCCAATTTTTGCCAAGATAATAAATAATATTATTTTGCAAAAGTTCACTTGGCAAAAATCAGCATGAGTGAAAAAACCATAGAAAATTACGGGAAAAGTTTTCTCGTTCTCATTTTGCCGATATCGTTTTTGATTGTTTTCGTCGTCAATACTTGGAGGTTTTTGCTGATAGGCTTGTTGCTGCTGATGGTTTTCAACCTTTGGCATCAATACAGATGGGAAAAGTGGGGTGAGCAAGTTAACCCTCTTTTTTATCAGTTGATTCGGGAAAACCAGGGAAAGATCACACCTGTTGATTTAGCTCTCAAAGGTAATTTTTCTGGGAATCAGGCAAAACGCTACTTGGCGGGTAAAGCAAAGGAATTTGGCGCTAGTGTAGTGGACTCAGAAAGTGAGAGTCCTTCCTACTACTTTATAACTGCCAGTATTTTGGGTGACATATTTGATAGTAGTGAATCAGTGGAAAAACTTCCTCCTCGGTCTGTGACGAAAGAGGCGCGATCGCTCTTAGCTCCACCTCCTCTCATTCCACAGGAAGAAGAACAGCAAAAGCAAGAGCAGGAAGAATTACAACCAGAATTATTACCTGAGTCCACAGATGTAGCAACTCATCAGGAGGTACAAAAACCTCTGGAAGAACAGTTAGTTTTTGGTTCTCTGATTCAATCTGAACTAGCCAAGCGGTTGGGTGTTTATTCCAGTACAGTTTATAAACGAAGGAATGACCCAGATTTTCCTGAATGGAGTCGCAGCCGTGATCCAGATGGTATTGCTTGGTCTTATTCTCGTAAGTCTAGGGAGTTTTTCCCTTTGGAAAATTAGGGACTGGTGACTGGTGACTGGGGACTGGTGACTGGGGACTGGTGACTGGTGACTGGTGACTGGTGATTGGGGACTGGTGACTGGTGATTAGGAGGATGAATAACCCAATTACCCATTACCCATTACCTATTACCTATCACCTATTCCCTATTCCCACTGCTTCACTGATGGAATTTAAGCCGTTTTCTTCTAGTTTGGTTAACAAACCGGCAAGAGTGCGGCGCACCATCATTGGTCCTTCATAAATCAAACCTGTATAAACTTGGATGAGACTAGCACCTGCTGTAATTTTTTCCCAAGCATCCTCAGCTGTGAAAATGCCACCAACGCCAATGATGGGTATCTGTCCTTGGGTTTTTTGATAAATAAACCGTATGACTTCCGTAGAACGTTGGCGTAATGGCGCTCCGCTAATGCCTCCGGCTTCTTCTTGAGGTGTTTTACCGGTTTTTTCAATGATTTGGGTTTTTAGTCCCTCACGGCTGATGGTGGTGTTGGTGGCAATTATTCCCGCTAGTTTATAGGTTTTGGCGAGATCAATAATGTCAGCGATGGCTTCCCATTCTAAATCCGGTGCTATCTTGACAAATAAGGGTTTTTGTGCCATGTTTTCTGTTTGCAGAACCTCCAAAATTTGACTGAGCATTGCTGCATCTTGGAGCGATCGCAATCCTGGTGTATTAGGAGAAGAAACATTAACCACAAAATAATCACCTAGATTTTTCAGCAAGCGAAAGCTTTCTAAATAATCTGCTGCTGCCGTTTCCAATGGTGTAATTTTAGACTTACCCAAATTTATGCCTATGGGTATTAACCGAGATTGTTGCGGATCAAGCATTTTTAATCTCATTGCCATTGCAGCAGCACCAGCATTATTAAAACCCATTCGGTTGAGGGCTGCTTGATCTAAAGTTAAGCGAAACAAACGGGGAGGAGGATTGCCTGGTTGTGCATGATAAGTAACAGTACCCAATTCAGCACAACCAAAACCAAAACTAGACCAAAAATTAGCACCTACTCCATCTTTATCAAATCCCGCAGCCAAACCTAATGGGTTAGGAAAATTTAACCCGAATAGATTTTGTTCTAGCCGTGTATCATAGAGGCACAAAGACTTTTGTAGCAGAGAGTTCAACCATCTAGCACACTGATGATAGCTGGCTTCTGACAGCAAATTCAAACTACTAATTGCCTGTTGGTGTAACCACTCTGGATCTGCTTTTACCAGAGTAAATAAAAAAGGACGAATTACTGCTTTATAAATATCCAATCTGAGTTAATATCTACCAATTATTACAACAACTATGATCAGATGCCAAATCCAGGATTAATCTGAATTTTTTTCAGGCATCTTCAATAATATTAACCCAAGTTGCTAGTTAGGAATAGCAGTTAGGAGTCAGGAGAAAGAATGAATTATGATGGTGTTCCCTGCTTTTTTGCTATCTACTTATCCTTGTTACTTCGATTTGAGAGCCTTTCTTGCATCATTAGCAACTTACGTTAGTATATGGTGACAGGTGACATTAGAGACAGGAACTGGGGACCATTGACTGGGTAATCAATTTTATTTTTCCCAATCAACTATCAACTATGAATTATCACCAGTCTAAAATCTAAAATCTAAAATCAACATGGGACGTACTCGTTCTAAATCTGACCTGCCTGAAAAAATCTGTCCAGTATGTCAACGTCCCTTCACTTGGCGAAAAAAATGGCAAGATTGTTGGGATGAAGTTAAATATTGCTCAGAACGTTGTCGTCGTCGCCGTTCTCAGGCTAAAGACGATAAATAATTGACAATTGACAATTGATAACTGATAACTAATAACTGTTAAAACTACACAGAAACAAATAAATGACTTTACAAATACAACCTAAATTAATTATTCATGGTGGGGCTGGTAGTTCTCTCCAAGGAAAGGGAGGATTGGCATCTGTCAGGCGATCGCTGCATACTGTAATACAGGAAGTATACTCACTATTGATCACAGGCGCAACTGCTTCTGATGCTGTAGTCCGGGGTTGTCAAATGTTGGAAGATGACCCCCGCTTTAATGCAGGTACTGGTTCTGTATTACAATCTGATGGTCAAATCCGCATGAGTGCTTCTCTGATGGATGGTACATCAGGGCGGTTTAGTGGTGTAATTAATGTTGCACGGGTAAAAAACCCGATTGAAATGGCGCTATTTCTGCAAAATTCCCCAGATCGGGTATTGTCTGATTACGGTTCCTCTGAGTTAGCACGAGAGTTACAAATTCCCACCTATAATGCTTTAACTGATTTGCGTCTTAACGAGTGGATGCAAGAACGGGAAGATAACTTTAAAAGGACAATGGCTGGAGTTGTCGCTGAACCGGAGATGGCAGAAATGTCTAATGCAGGACGGGGTACAATTGGTGTAGTCGCCTTAGATGGCTATGGTCAATTAGCCGCTGGTACTTCCACAGGTGGTAAAGGCTTTGAGCGCATTGGGCGAGTCAGTGATTCTGCTATGCCAGCAGGTAATTATGCTACTCAATATGCAGGAGTAAGTTGTACTGGTATTGGGGAAGATATCATTGATGAGTGTTTAGCCGCTAAAATTGTCATCCGGGTTAGTGATGGAATGTCTTTAAAAGAGGCGATGTTGCGCTCATTTACCGAAGCTAGTAAAAATGAACGGGATTTGGGTGCGATCGCTCTTGATGCTACTGGGGCAATATCCTATGGTAAAACCAGTGAAGTTTTACTGGCTGCCTATCATAACGGTGATACCATTGGCGATACATTAGAATGGAATGATGGCGAATTGATTGGTTATTGCTAAGTATTAAAGTAGCCATTCATTCATGAAACGCCCAATACAAGAGGGTTTTACTTCTGACTCCTGACTCCTTTACGGGCGAAGCATTCAGGTGATCAATTCTCGATTTTTCCCCAATATTTTTGTCCGAATGCTTCGCCCCTACTGACTCCTGCTATAGTGGTGGATCTAAATCCACTACTAACTTAGCTCCTGCTTCCTGCTACAGATAATCAACAGGATCTTTTAAACCCAACTGTGCAAAAGCAGCTAACCGCAACCGACAAGAATCACAAACCCCACAAGCTTGATCACCACCAGCATAACAAGACCAAGTTAACTCCCAAGGTACATCTAACTGATTACCAAGTTGGATAATTTCCGTTTTTTTCAAATTAATTAGCGGTGCAATAATATCAATAGGTTGTCCTTCCCGACCTTGTTTAGTTCCCAAACGGAACACTTCTTGCATCGCTTGGATATAATCAGGACGACAATCAGGATAACCAGAGTAATCTAAAGCATTAACACCAATGTATACACGTTGTGCGCCGATAGTCTCAGCATAACCCAAAGCAAAACTTAAAAAGATAGTATTCCGGGCAGGAACATAAGTGACAGGAATACTTTGTGACATTTCATCCAGGGAACGTGCTTGAGGGAGAGCGATCGCCTCATCCGTCAAAGCAGAACCACCCCATAAGCGTAAATCAAAATTAACTATCTGATGTTGAACAACCCCTACAGACTGCGCTACAAACATAGCTGATTGTAACTCTCGGCGGTGTCGCTGCTGGTAATCAAAAGAAATGGCGTAACATTCACAACCATCAGCCCTAGCTTGATAGAGAACCGTAGAAGAATCCAATCCGCCAGACAATAGAATTACAGCTTTCATCATGCAAAAAAAATCTCAAAAAATCCCTAACATCAATCTCACCCAAAAGGTGAGACAATCAACAAAATGCAACAAACAAAAAATTAAATTCAAAATGCAAATCAAAATGCAAATCAAAATGCAAAAAACAATTTACAGTATCGTTGGCAAAATTTTTACAGACAACCTTGCAGCCAATTACAGTCACTGATAATTTTACGGAAATTAGAATGTCATAAATTTATCCAGCAGCGAAGGAAGTAGTTATCTGAGTTATTAATTACCTAACTGCCATCCGAAAGCTACCACGTAAGTATTTTTGAGATGGTCAGTCAATAAAAAAACACATATTCTTTTGTGTCAATTATAAACCATAGGAAAATTAATAACTAACGATCCAAAAGTTAGCAAGATAGTGGGAACTGAACATAAACTTTGAAATTCTTCATAAATAGAACCACTATGTTACCATCTGGATGGTTTTAGACGGATCACACTTGGCAGTTCAGTATAAATGCCAACGACCGTAGCGTTTTTAAATTTGGTGGTTGAGGAGAAAATAATAGTGCAAAATAGCATATCAGTGGCAGAACCAAATCTATATTCACAGCGCAACCAGCCACGTGCAATCCGCATAGGCGTGATTGGGGTGGGTAACATGGGACAACATCACACCCGCGTACTCAGTTCAATGAAAGATGTTGAACTGATAGGCGTTTCTGATATCAACGTTGAACGAGGCTTAGAAACTGCCAGCAAATATAAAGTCCGTTTTTTTGAAGATTACTGTGATCTGCTACCCCATGTAGATGCAGTGTGTATTGCTGTACCCACTCGCTTACATTATGCCGTAGGCATCAACTGTTTGTTAGCAGGAATTCATGTTTTGATTGAAAAGCCAATTGCTGCCAGTATTTCCGAAGCAGAATCACTCGTCAACGCCGCCGCTGAGTCTCAATGTATTTTGCAGGTAGGACACATTGAGCGTTTTAATCCAGCCTTTAGAGAACTGAGTCAAGTCCTGAAAACAGAGGAAGTCTTGGCCTTAGAAGCGCATCGGATGAGTCCTTATTCAGCCAGGGCGAATGATGTTTCAGTCGTGCTGGATTTAATGATCCATGACATTGATCTACTTTTAGAATTAGCTGGTTCACCCGTAGTCAAATTAACAGCGAATGGCACTCGTTCCCTAGACTCTGGTTATTTAGATTATGTGACTGCCACATTAGGCTTTGCCAATGGCATTGTCGCCACTCTCACCGCCAGTAAAGTCACTCACCGTAAAATTCGCCGCATCGTCGCCCATTGCAAAAATTCATTTACTGAAGCCGATTTCCTCAAAAATGAAATTTTGATTCATCGCCAAAATACCAATCCGCATAACGACCATCGGCAGATTCTGTATAGGCAAGATGGTTTGATAGAAAAAGTCTATACTAGTAACGTTCAACCTTTAAGCGCAGAGTTAGAGCATTTTGTTAACTGTGTACATGGAGGTAATCAGCCTTCTGTGGGTGGTGAACAAGCCCTTAAAGCTCTGAGATTAGCCAGTTTAATTGAGCAAATGGCTGTAGAAGAGCGGGATTGGAACCCATTAGAATGGGAATCCGGATCGATAGTACAATCATTAACGCCAACTGTCTAGAATAGGTGACTGGGGACTGGTGAATGGTGACTGGGGACTGGTGACTGGGAAGATTTATTTCTTTAGTAGATACAGATTTTTAAGGATTAATTTCCTAATTACCAATTACCAATCACCAATCACCAATCACCAGTATGCTCGAATGGATAACCAAGACCATTAGCTCTTTGGGATATTTAGGAATCACCCTGCTGATGTTCCTAGAAAACCTTTTTCCCCCCATACCTTCTGAATTGATTATGCCATTGGCAGGATTTACGGCCAGTCCATATCAACCAGGAGTAGCAAAGCTGAATATAATAGGTGTGTTTTTATCCGGACTTTTGGGTTCTGTCGCGGGCGCACTGATCTGGTAAGATCCTGGTAAGTTTTTGGGGGAACGACGCTTAAAACAATTAGCTAACAAGTACGGTAGATGGTTGACTATATCTAGCGAAGATATTGATAGGGCTAAAGGATGGTTTAACAGACATGGGGAAAAGCAGTATTAATTGGTCGTATTGTACCAGGAATTCGTACTTTGATTTCTGTTCCCGCAGGTATGAGCAATATGCCCTTGTTGCCTTTCTTATTTTACACAACTTTGGGTAGTGCTGCCTGGGTGGCTTTGCTCACATATTCCAGATACTGGTTAGGAATCCAGTATGAACTTGTGGAGAAATACCTTGCCCCTGTATCTAAAATTGTCCTGGGAGGTCTATTGGTAGTATTCTTAGTTTGGGTACTCAAGCGCCAAAGTCGAGAAACTCGCAGATGAATATAGTTCAGTTTTCAATATATGGCTGCTGTAGAGAGGTTTCGGCGGCTAGTAACGGAAATATCTCCACTTTCCACTGGCTATATGTGAAAATTTTGCCTGTACAATAAATCCAAAATAATGTTACATTTCCAATCGCCTACAATAAATTTTGCCGTATTTCTAGCTACACTTGACCCATCTGAAAATTTTTTTGATCTTGTATTTTTGTAAGATGGGCATGATAACTTTTTACAGTTACGTCACCACATAGGAGCTTTCATGACAGACCAACCACCCGTAGCTAATCCGATGAACGCTGCTGCTATACCCATGAATCGAGTAGCATCAGCCCCTATAAACAACAATGTTAATAAGCCAGCCTCAATTTCGGGTAAAAACATTCTCAGCGTTGATTTAGGTAGAACATCTACCAAAACTTGTGTCAGCCGCGAACCTGGCAATGTTGCCTTCATCCCTTCCAATGTCAAGCAAATGTCAATTGAACAAATACGTGGTGGGGTGTTTGAATCTAAGGCAACCGATCCTTTAATGGATTTGTGGATGGAATATCAAGGCAAGGGCTATGCTGTAGGACAGTTAGCAGCAGACTTTGGTGCAGGTTTAGGAGTTGGACAATCTAAGGTAGAAGATGCACTGGTCAAAGTATTGGCAGCTGCTGGCTACTTTAAACTCAAAGACGAAATTTCCGTTGTCTTAGGTCTGCCTTTCCTGTCCTTGGAACAGTTTGAAAAGGAAAAAACCGCTTTAATCAGCCAAGTAATGGGTCCCCATGTCTTCAACTTCCGTGAGGAATCTTTGTCGTTAAATATAACTAAAGTTTGGGTGATGCCAGAAGGTTACGGCAGTCTGCTGTGGTCTGAAGCTCAACCTAATAAAACCCCCTCATTCCCTGATTTTACCAAAATATCAGTGGGAATTGTCGATATTGGACATCAAACCATTGATTGTATCATGGTGGATAATTTCCGCTTTGCTAGAGGTCTTTCTCAAAGTGAAGACTTTGGCATGAACAAGTTTTATGAACTGGTAGCTAATGAAATAGGAGGGACTGATAGTCAATCTCTAGCACTGATTTATGCGGTTAATAAGCCCAAAGGTGAGCGTTTTTATCGTCCTAAAGGTGCAAGCAAACCCACTAACCTAGATGATTTTCTGCCGAACCTCACAGAGCAGTTTTCACGCGAAATTTGCGCTCGTGTGTTGGCTTGGTTACCAGAACGTGTTACAGATGTAATTATCACTGGTGGTGGTGGTGAGTTCTTCTGGGAAGATGTACAACGTCTGCTCAAAGAAGCTAAGATTAATGCCCATCTGGCTGCACCCTCCCGCCAAGCTAACGCTTTAGGTCAATATCTTTACGGAGAGGCGCAATTGTCTGCTTCTGCTGTTCGCGCTGCTAGGTAATAAAACTGATGTTCCAATGGTCAAAAAAGGTAGTTAAATCCGTCACTTTCAATCCAGAAATTGGTGATGAGAGCTTGTTAGCACAGGTAGAAAGTTACTTGGAGGCGCAACCAGAAAAGACTTTCAGTGACCTCTGTAAAGAGGCTCTTTGGCAAGCTTTATGTGTACCGGACTCTGTACGACCTTCTCCGAATACAGCAGCACTACCGATGGAACAACAACTCGGTGAGTTGCAACGTCAGATAGCTGGACTTGAGGAACGTTTTTTTGCTAAGGAATCCAATCGTTTGCAGGTGATGGAAAGCCAGATATTACAACTTAGTCAACAAGTTGCACAATTGGCAATCATGGTCAATCAAGCAGCATCTTTTCAACCCGCAAATTCATCTATAGCAACGGTAGAAGTAGTTAATGAAACTGCTTCTACTCCCGATCCTACTCCCCAAGAGGTCGACCCTGTAATCAGTCGCCTGAGTTCTTTGGTTGATGATTTCTAAGGAAAAAGCCAGTTAGCAATTGATAATTGATAATTGATAATTGACAATTGTTTAACTCAAGGCTTTCGCCGTGAGCGTCAGCCGAACGGTTTAAAACCTCCCCTTTCAAAGGGAAAAAAAGAAAAAAATTCCGCTTTTTTGCTCCTCTCCCTTCAAGGGAGAGGTAGTTCTCGATTGTTCATTGTTAATTGTCCATTCATTATTGAATAAGCGTTTTTACAAGATAGATCGGGAAGTGTGAGAAGTTTACTAGTGACACCCAGAATTTTTTTGGATTTTCTGGGTGTAATCTTTTTTAGGAGGCAGGAGGCAGGAGAAAGATAAATAGGGTTTGCTGAAAAAGTTATCTGTGAAAGCTAGGTGACAGGTTACAGGTGCTACGCCACGGTGACAGTTTCAAGAGTTGGATAGGAACGATTTTTTCTTTAAGTAGGAATTAAGTGCAAGGTTTTTCAGTTGCCACCTCATAAAAGCTGGCACTTTTTGAAAGCACTTCGGCTTACTTCGACACCGCTCAGGACAGGCTCAGTACAAGTCGCTCAGTACAAGTCAAAATAGCTAAAACCCTTTACCTGTAAAGTTTTCGGATTTATATGGCTAACGCCACGCTACGCTATCAGCAAACCCTAAATATTTCCTGTTTCCCCAGTTACCAGTCACCAGTCACCAGTCACCAGTCACCAGTCACCAGTCACCAGTCACCAGTC
>NZ_BJCE01000056.1:0-25968 GCF_005402885.1 Sphaerospermopsis reniformis | reverse complement strand
GAAATCCCAAAAAATGCACACTTTTTCCGGTATACCCTTCAAAACCCTTGCACTAATTTCTGTGTTTATCAGCCTCTAACCTTTGATATATCAAGGTTTTAGGTTTATTCAGCAAACCCTACTTATTAAAAATCTTTTCTTGCAGTTCTTTTTTAACTCCAGATCCAAAGTCAATAATCTCGAATTTTGCCGAATCATCTGCTAGATAATTGGCACGTAAAATGATTTTACTGTTAGCAGGAGAAAACTTAACTGCATTAGAAACAATATTATTTATAATGCGACGAAAGATAGGCTCATCTACTTTCATACAACTACCAGGTTTGGGTAGATCGCTGATAAATTGGATATTTTTATTTACTGCGATCACAGTAAATCTACTGGATGCAGCAGCTGACGTAGGCTTTTATGGGTGACAAGCCAGATCAATTGATCATCATCATCTTTTAAGGAACAGCTTGCCCGTGCTGCACTCATTTGCAATATGGACTCAGCAACGGTTGTATCTGATGAAACCGTTAAAAGATTGGTTGTGATTGCTTGCTCTAATTGGGTCATTTCCGTTAAGGAGACTAAAAACATCAAAAAAAGAGTAATTATTCAATATAGTTATGACTGCGAATATGAAGTAAAATTAAAAACTTGAATTTCTAGTACCATGATCAAGATAGGCTATAAGTAGGTTTAATTAGCGAAAAATTGCCAGCAGTGAGCATATCTGATTGTATACTGCTATAATTTTATATTTTAGTTAGTGATAGTTGTAATACATATTATTTATATCCCTCATTATGATCAAGACCGCCCTCATAACAGGCATTACAGGTCAAGATGGCTACTATCTGAGCCATTTGCTTCTTAATCAAAATTACCGAGTTTTCGGTTTGGTATCTCCCCATAGACAAACTAACTTGTCAAAATTAGGAAGTTTAGCAGATAACGTAAAAATTTACACTGTTGATTTAAGAGATGCTGCGGGTTTATTAACTGCTGTTGAACAACTACAACCCCAGGAAATTTACAATTTAGCTGCTCCTAGTTTCGTTCCCGACTCTTGGAATGATCCTTTGGGAACTCTTGATCTGATTACAGGTACTGCTACTAGATTATTAGATGCAGTTCGCCAAGTTGGTTTATCCACAAGGTTTTATCAAGCTAGTAGTTCGGAAATGTTTGGTGATGTGACTACTGCTCCCCAAGATGAAGAAACTCACTTTCGTCCCAAAAATCCCTATGCAGCAGCAAAATTACACGCTCATTGGACGATGGTACATCACCGACAACGTTATGGTCTATTTGCCTGTAGTGGTATTTTATATAACCATGAATCCCCTTTGCGTCCGCCTCAGTTTGTCACCCGTAAAGTTTCTTTGGCGGTAGCTAAAATTAAATTGGGTTTAGCTCAAACCTTGGAAATGGGTAATTTGGATGCTCAACGAGATTGGGGTTTTGCCGGAGATCACGTGAATGCTATGTGGCGAATGCTACAAGCAAACGAGCCTGAAGAATATGTAATTGGTACAGGTAAACTCCACAGTATCAGGGAATTAATTGCTACTGCTTTTGATTGTGTAGGACTGGATTGGGAAAAATATGTAATTGTGAATACTAATTTATTACGAGCAGATGAACATTTTCAACTGGTAGCTAATCCCAGTAAAGCCAAAAACAAGCTTGGTTGGGAACCAAAAGTGAGTTTTGAGCAACTTTTGGAAAATATGGTAAAAACAGATTTAGAATATTTAAACAGTTAATAATGTTGCTATTGTAAGGAGACTGGGGAATGGTGACTGGTGACTGGGGAGAAAAATTTTCGATTTTAGATTGGAATTGACAGAAACAATCCCTGCGGGTTCAACAGTTGCTCATGGGAGAAACCCCCAAGACCGCACTGCTTCACCAAAATCCAAAATCCTTTCATTGAATTGCCAATTACCAATTACCTGTTCCCACTGATAATTGATAACTAAAATAAGAATAGAGTAGAAAAATTTAAGAAATGAACCTTAATAACTTCCAACAAAATCTTGATAAACTGCGTCCTTGGCTGACTATATTAGCAGTAGCCTGGTTATTAGCATCCTTAGGCTTAGGCTGGTTAGTGAATTCCTTACTAATTATTTTTGGACTGTTATTAATAATACCAATTGTCGCCTTCTTTGGATTTCGCTGGTGGCTAAAAAGAAACTTAGTTACTGACAAATGTCCGGTTTGTGGATGTGAAATAACAAGTTTAAATAATAGCCAAGTGCAATGTCCAAATTGCGGAGAACAGCTATTAGTAAAAAATAGTCAATTTAGCCGCTTTGCACCAGAAGGTACAATTGATGTAACAGCAATTGAAGTTCCTGCCAAATCACTGGAAGAATGAACTAACATGAAATAGAATTCAGGAGTCAGGAGTCAGGAGTCAGGAGTCAGGAGTCAGGAGTCAGGAGTCAGGAGCCAAGAGGAAATTTGAAAATTGTTTTTCATCTCTCGAACTCAACAAAAGTGCAAGGTTTTTGAGGGTGTAGACGCTATATCTTTACACTTATTTTCCTGTTTATCAGCCTCAACCCTTTGATTTATCTGGGTTTTGCATTTTTTCAGCAAGCCCTAAATAATAATGTTGCCATGATTACCATATCAAAGGGTAATTGTTATACCATTTACGGATGCGTTCTGGTGAAACACCTAATAAATAAGCAAGAACGATAATTTGATTAAGTAGGGTAGTCTTAAAAATTCCCTTTTTTAACCATCTCCGGGGTGATGTAATTACAGGAACGTCAATTATTTGAACTTTACTTATACGTTTTAAACAGGTAATCAGTTCAAAATCTTCCATAATAGGTATTTGGGGAAAATTACCAACTTCTGCAAATGCGATTTTAGTTAAAAAAATAGCTTGATCACCATAGGGTAATTGATAAAAATGCGATCGCAACTTTACACCCCACTCTACCAAACGCAAACCCCAATGAGGTGCATCTATTCGCAAAGCAAAAGCACCAGCTATAATTCCAGGTTGTTGTAATGCGGTACGAATCATAGTATCAAAACCTTGAGGTAAAAGAGTATCAGCATGAAGAAACAGGAGAATTTCACCACTAGCGATCGCTGCACCTGTATTCATTTGTATAGCACGACCAGGAGCAGAAGAAATTACAGTTGCACCTAAAAATTGAGCAATAGTAGGTGTACCATCATTTGAACCACCATCAACAACAATGACTTCCACATTTGTACTTGATTGAGTGCTGGTAATTGCTGCTTTAATATTATTGGCTTCATTGAGAGTAGGTATAATAATTGAAATGCGTTGAGTTTTAATATCTTGATGCACCATATCAAATACCAGATGAACCACGTTAAAAATTAAAATTGAAAATTTTTGTAAAACATTAAGTTTAACACTCATACAGCAGATTGCAGATTAATCTGGTACAGAATATAACTATGCGGCTATTCCTTCAAGTTATTGTGTGCATTGCTTTAGTCATTGCTGTGGGAACATGGCTTTCCCAAAGTGCTGATATTTTGGCAGAAAAAACCGGACTGGGGCGGACTTGGGTAGGTACAATTTTGTTAGCGGGTGTGACATCGTTACCAGAATTAGCCACAGGTACAAGTGCCATAGTGATGTTTAATTCTCCAGACTTAGCTGTAGGTGGCATTTTGGGCAGTTGTCTTTTCAATTTGCTGATTTTAGCATTACTCGATATTTACAACGGTCCTGATCCCTTATTGAAACGAGCGCAAATGTTTCTAACGTTTTTGGTTCAAATATCACTAATTTAGCAATTTTGGGCTTTTATGATTTGGTGTATTTACAGGGTAGTTTGTGGGCAAATATCAGTCAGATACATATTTTCACTGCCGTTGTTGGGATGACCATGACTTCCGTGGCCATCACAGGATTAATTTATCATGCTGTTAGTCGTTCACGTATGTATATTACCTGGGATGGATTAGCTCTAATTATCCTTTACTTAGGTGGTATGTACGTGATTTACCAGAACCTATTGTAAAGAAATGTTAAAGACAATGATACTGTAAGGGAATTTGCATAGATAAATCAAGGGATTGAGGATGATGAAAATTAAAATTGTGCATTAAAATTATGCAAGGCTTCGCCGTGAGCGTCAGTGGTAACAAAGCTTGCGGTAACAGAGCTTGTTGAATTATTGATATTAGTTCAAGATAGAGGAAAAATCAAATTGATTGTACCTGCTTTTAGCTGGTGTGAACTACGTTAAAAGTCAAATTGGCATTGTCTAAATTACAGTAAGCTATTTTAGTGCGTTTCTTCAAAATCTAGAATGGCTACTGTTAACGACAACTACCTGAAACTAAAAGCCGGTTATTTATTCCCCGAAATTGCAAGACGGGTAAATGCTTTCGCCCAAGCTAACCCCGATGCGAAAATCATCCGTTTGGGTATTGGTGATGTTACCGAACCCTTGCCAGAAGCTTGCCGGACTGCAATGATTAAGGCAGTGGAAGATATGGGCGATCGCTCTTCTTTCAAAGGTTACGGACCAGAACAAGGTTATGCTTGGTTACGGGAAAAAATCGCTGCTCAAGATTTCCAAGCTAGAGGCGCGAATGTAGAAGCTGATGAAATCTTCATCTCTGACGGTTCTAAATGCGATACAGGCAACATTTTAGAGATTTTTGGCAAAAATAACAAAATTGCTGTTACTGACCCTGTATACCCCGTTTACGTAGATACTAACGTGATGGCGGGTAATACTGGAGAAGCTAACGAAAAAGGCGAATATGCAGGTTTAGTTTATCTCCCAGTCACCGCAGAAAACAACTTTACCGCAGAAATACCCAAGGAAAAAGTAGATTTAATTTATCTGTGCTTTCCCAACAACCCCACCGGTGCGATCGCAACCAAAGAACATTTACAAGAGTGGGTAAACTACGCAAAAGCTAACGGATCAATTATTTTCTTTGACGCTGCTTACGAAGCATTTATCACCGATCCTAGTCTTCCCCATTCTATCTATGAAATTGAAGGCGCTAGAGATTGTGCGATCGAATTTCGTTCTTTCTCCAAAAATGCAGGTTTCACTGGTACACGATGCGCGTTAACCGTCGTTCCCAAAACCTTAAAAGCTAAAGCTGCTGATGGTTCTGATGTAGAATTGTGGAAATTATGGAACCGTCGTCAGTCTACCAAATTTAATGGTGTTTCCTACATTGTACAGCGTGGTGCAGAAGCGGTTTATTCTGAGGAAGGACAAGCACAAACCAAAGCTTTGGTAAGTTTCTACTTAGAAAATGCCAAAATTATCCGTGAACAACTCACCAACGCAGGTTTATCAGTTTATGGTGGAGTCAATGCACCTTATGTTTGGGTGAAAACACCTCATGGTTTAACCAGTTGGGAATTTTTCGATAAGTTGCTACAAACTGTGAATGTTGTGGGAACTCCGGGTTCTGGTTTTGGTGCTGCGGGTGAAGGTTATTTCCGTATTTCCGCGTTTAACAGTCGGGAAAATGTGGAAGAAGCAATGAAGCGGATCACGGAGAAGTTTAAGGTTTAGTAGCTTGTAAATACCTTTAAAATCTCATGGTGGGCATTGCCCACCTGAATATTTGGTAGACTTGAGTTATGAGTATATTAGTTGAGAGGTAGAACTTATATGAAATTGATCATCAAAAATTTAGGACCTATTAAAAATAATACTCAAGCCATTGATTTATCTAAGGATTTTTTTGTATTTGTTGGCAGAAATAATAGTGGTAAAAGTTATGTTGCTCAGTTATTGTGGGCGATTTTTAATCAAGATATAATTAATAAATTTGCATTGGAAAATTTAGAGATTATTGATAATGAAATAGTTGAAAATGTTAATAAGGTTGAAGTTACTCCTGAACTAATAGGAAAAATATTAAGTAGATACAGCAACTTTTTACAAGAAGAGACAAAAAAAGAAATATTCAATACTGGAAAAGAAGCAACAATTTTTAATTTTAATAAAATTGCCATTAATTTTGATTATGAAATATCTGAATTAAAAGATGAGAAAATTGAAGCTACTGTCTATATAAAAAAAGATGAGGAAGAAAATTCATTAGAGTAAATAGAAATCAAAAAAGATCAAGGTGATTTGATATACTCTTTTGAAGAAAAGGACTTACCAGATAGTTTTCAGGAAATCTTTCCTAAGAGATTTTTGGACAGAAATTTACTCAACCAAAAAAAGTCTATTCTCATTGACATAATAATTAAAACTATGCTAAAACACAAGCATGAGACTTTTTTCTTACCTGCAAGCAGAATTTTCTTTCCTAACTTCTATCTTTATATTATTGACTTTGAAAGAAAAAAACGTGAACAAGATATCAAAAAACTTGTAGATTTATTAGAACGCCCTCGATCTCGTACTAAAAAGAAGATTAAATTAGCTGAATTAGAAGAATTAGATGTTTTTCAAAGACCATATACAAAACCTATTAATCAAGTCATTCAAAAACTGTTAGAAATGTATGATGCAAATATTGAGGATCATTATTTACATCTTTCTGAACAGCTACAAGAAATTCTTGGAGGTGAAATAAAAATTATTCGTCGAGAAGGAATTGGAGCAGCAGAATTTTATTTTCAAATAAGTTCTGTTGACGAACTTTTGCCAATGTATTTAGCTTCTTCTTCTGTCAACCAGTTAACACTTTTGGATACATATTTTAAATATTGGGCGGAAGAAAAAAATAATTTCTTAATGATAGATGAACCGGAAGTGAATTTACATCCAGAAAATCAGATTAAATTATTAAATATCTTAATCCAGTTCATCCAAAACGAAACCAGAAATAAAGTATTAATCACAACCCATAGTTCAATTTTAGCTAATGCTATTAATAACTATATATATTTGGATGTTCTGAAAAATCAACATGGTGTAAATGTAGAGAAAATTATCGAAGATAATAAATTATACTATGTTGATTCATCTGTATCTATCGCAAAGGAAAAAGTCGGTGTTTATTTCTTCACAGGTGATAAAATTATAGACTATGAAAGCGGTGATTATGGTATTTATTTTAGAAATTTTCGAGAAGTTGAAAATAACTTAGATAAATCACTTCGCATTCTGACTGATTATATTTATGTTCAGGAAGATGAGGGTGACGATGAGTAAAGGTAATAAACGCGATGTGCGTAATTTGAGAGATGAATTTCACAAAGCTTTATCAAAACAAGAATTTATTATTGAAATTCCTGTAGCTGAAAATGAAATAATTGAAATTGAAGAAAAAAGTTATAATGCAAAATTGAAGAAGGTATGTATTCAAGGATTAAACTATTTTGATGCAAAGTTCAAAGTAGAAAGAATCTGGAAAATAAATTTAGAAAAACCTATACCCGGTATAGCAACTAGCAGTAAAACCACAGAATGCGCTGTTTTAGTTTTACAAAAATATGAAAGTAGCTATAGATTGAATATTTTGTTAATTGAGTTAAAATCTAGCATAGATAATAAAGAACTAGAAAGAATTTCCGAAAAGTTTAGTTGTGCAATGTCTAGAGTGTATATGTTACTTGTTTTGAATAATCACTTAAATCCCAAACAAGGTTATCATGAAGAAGAAATATATATAGATTTTAAAGGAATTTTATTTTATCAAACATTCTCTGAAAGAAAGAAATTAGAAGAAAATAAATATAGTAAATTTTCAGAAATTATCACAAGTGATAATAAATCTGGTACATTAATTTGTCAGACAATTCTGAGAGATCAAGATCAAATTAAAATTAAGTGTTTTTGTCACCCAGATATTGACAGTAAAACAGAAATTAGAATAACTTTAAAAAGTTTGTTATAATAGATACTTAATGGATAGTATTAAATTCCTATTACCTCCTTTATATGAGTGTAGCTATTCCCGTTTTTAAACCCGTTAGTAAAATGCAGCTAACACCCGGTAGTAAAGTTACCATTCCCGATGTTAACTGGGATGAATTTGAGGCGATTTTAAAAGAATTAGGAGAAAAAAGAAATTCCAGAATTGCTTATATTCAAGGTAATTTAGAAATTATGGTGCCTCTTCCTGAACATGAAATTCCCAAAGATTTAATTTCTGATATCGTCAAAATATTACTGAAAGCAAAAGGAATTAAATATCAACCTTTTGGTTCAACAACCTTTAAAAAAATAGGTATAGCAGGGGTAGAACCAGATGCTTGTTTTTATATTCAAAATTATCAACAAATGATAGGTAAACGGCGTTTACAACCAGATGATCCACCACCAGATTTAGCAATAGAAACTGATGTGACATCAAAAACAACTCTGGATGCTTATCAGGCTATTGGAGTTCCTGAATTATGGATTTTTGATAGTGGTAAGTTGTCTATTTATTTATTGCAAGATGGGAAATATATCAAGTCTGAAAAAAGTCCCTATTTTGAGGATATACCTATTACTGAGATTATACCTGATACTGTTGAGCGTAGTTGGCAGGTAGGAAGTTTTCAGGCTTTGGAAGAATTTACAGTGACGTTATATTCTATCTTGGAGTAGAGTGTTAATATTTTTTAAGTTATGGCTGGACATAGTAAATGGGCAAATATCAAGCGTCAAAAAGCGGTAGTAGATGCGAAAAGGGGAAGTATCTTTACCCAACTATCGCGGGCGATAATAGTTGCTGCTAGGAGTGGGATACCAGATCCAGCGGGAAATTTTCAGTTGCGGACAGCGATTGATAAAGCGAAAGCTGCGGGTATTCCTAATGATAACATTGAAAGAGCGATCGCTAAAGGTGCAGGTACTTTTGCAGGTGATAACACCAATTTAGAAGAAATTCGCTATGAAGGATATGGTCCTGGTGGTGTAGCAATTTTAATTGAAGCTTTAACAGATAATCGTAATCGTACCGCTGCTGATATTCGAGTTGCTTTTAGTAAAAATGGCGGAAATTTGGGGGAAACAGGTTGTGTGAGTTGGATGTTTTCCCAAAAAGGTGTGTGTGTTGTTGAAGATGTGGTTGATGAAGAAAATTTGTTAGAAGCATCTTTAGAAGCTGATGCTGAATCTTATGAAATGATTGAAAATAACAAAGCTGAAGTTTTTACTGAAGTAGTAAATTTAGAGAAACTGAGTCAAACATTGAAAGCGAAAAACTTTAATGTTACAGATGTAGAATTACGTTGGATTCCGGGAAATCAAGTTGAAGTCACAGATGCTGATCAAGCTAAATCGCTGCTCAAATTAATTGATATTTTGGAAGGTTTAGATGATGTCCAAAATGTCACCGCTAATTTTGAAATGTCTGAGAATTTAATGGCTTTAAGTATGGCTTAATAGGTGATAGGGTACTGGGGAAAAAAAATTTAGATTTTAGATTTTAGATTTTAGATTGGAGTTAACAAAAACAATCCAAAATCCAAAATCCAAAATCCAAAATAAATAACTCCTGACTCCTTGATATCCTAATAACTGATTACCGATTACTGAATTAACTGTCACCTGTCACCTGTATATCTTGAGAAATACTACTAGCTAAAATCCCCAGAATTTTATTTACATCTTTGAGATAATATTCACTCAAATCAATGCTTAATATTTGTTTTTCTAATTTGAGAAATTGCCAAATACTACCAGTTGTTACCGCACCATAAATGGTTTGAATGTCGCTGTGAGATTGTTGATTAAAAATTTGCGCTGCTACCATTTCCGCTGCACATTGACCTAAACCAGCATTAATATTTTCTTTTTTTGCTTCTACAATTATGATAACTGGGGCAGTAATAATCAGGATTTCTGGAGATTTAGTAATAATAAAATCGCAAGTACCATTTAATCCCTTACTATCATCAACTGTAAAATCTACCCCAGAAAATAAACTCACTTGCTCTTGTAATTGTCGCCTTAAATCTACTAAAATAGGAGAAATAATTAGTTCAGAACGAGCTTTTTCACTATTACTTCCTACAGCAATTGGCAGGTTATAATTCAGAATTTCTGTCAGTAAATTACTAGCTGCTAATTCGGGAACAGCAGCAAAAATATCGCGTTTTTCTAAAGTAGTTAATTCAAACTCTTGTTTGGCTTTAGCTAAACTAAACTCGCTGTAAGACATAGACTCATTTTGCGGGTAATTTTTCTACTCAACTTGCTCTATTCAGAGACTTGCGTAAAAATAATAGATAAAACACCTTCATCTATCTTCACATCTATCTTCACAATGTCACTCACTCAGCTTCCTCAAACTCTCACTACCCCCCACACAACCACAGACAAACCAGGATATGATTATGATTTGGTGATAGTCGGTGGTGGTATAGTTGGTTTAACTTTGGCTGCTGCTTTAAAGAACTCTGGTTTAAGTATACTGCTAATCGAAGCTAGGGTGACATCAGCCGCAGTAGCTAAAGGTCAAGCTTATGCTGTACATATGTTATCAGCCCGCATTTTTCAAGGAATTGGCATTTGGGATAAAATTCTACCTAATATTGCTAAATATAGACAGGTATTTTTATCTGATGCTGACTATCCCGATGTGGTGAAATTTCAAACTGCTGATATAGACACACAAACACCAGAATTAGGTTATGTAGCAGAACATTTTGCCCTGTTAGAACCTTTACAAGAATTGGTAAAAAATTGTGCAAATGTAACTTATTTGTGTCCAGCAGAAGTTGTCACCACACAAAATGAAAAAGATATAGTGAATGTGAATATTAAAGTTGACGGTGAACAGCAACAAATTAAAACTAAATTGTTAGTAGCTGCTGATGGTTCACGTTCCAAAATTCGAGAAGCTGCGGGAATTAAAACTAAAGGTTGGAAATATTGGCAATCTTGTATTGTCGCTTTTGTCAGACCAGAAAAATCTCATAACTATACAGCTTATGAGAAATTTTGGAAAAGTGGACCTTTTGCAATTTTACCTTTACCTGGTAACAGATGTCGCATTGTTTGGACAGCACCCCATGAAGAAGCTAAAGCTTTGTGTGCTTTAAGTGATGAGGAATTTTTAGCGGAACTAACTCAGCGGTATGGTAAGCAGATGGGTAAATTAGAATTATTAGGCGATCGCTTTATTTTTCAGGTACAATTAATGCAGAGCGATCGCTATGTTCTCCCCCGTTTAGCTTTAGTTGGTGATGCTGCACACAACTGTCATCCCGTCGGTGGACAAGGTTTAAATTTAGGTATTCGTGACGCTGCTGCTTTAGCTGAAATTATCCAAACAGCACACCAAAACGGTGCAGATATTGGTAAAATTGAAGTTCTCAAACAATATGAACGGTGGCGAAAAAAAGAGAATTTGGCAATTTTAGGTTTTACCGATTTGTTAGATCGGGTATTTTCTAATAACATCTTACCTGTGGTAGTTATTCGCCGTTTAGGTTTATGGTTGATGCAGCGAGTCCCAATGTTGAAAATCTTTGCACTTAAATTAATGATCGGTTTAAAAGGTAGAACTCCCGAATTAGGGAAAATGTAAAATCATTTGTTATTTGGAAAGAAGGGAACAGGGGAGGAAAATAAATTCTTTCTCCTGACTCCTGTACGGGCGAAGCATTCGGAAAATAGCCTTTTCATAAAATTGATAGTTTGTCGCCCGAATGCTTCGCCCCTACAACTTATGACAAATTAATACATTCTATTTTGGAGAGGTCTATTGTATTAGACTATGCTAGACAACAAGAACGAGTTTTGCTAACACGTAACTGCAATGAATTTCACACACTGCATCAGGCTAACTCATTACATCCTGGTATTTTGGCAATTTACCAAAATGCCGACGGATCGAAAAACATGAGTTATCAAAATATTGTTAAAGCTATTGCTAATATCCAAATAGCAAACTTTACACTTGCCAATCAGTTTGTTATTCTCAATCAATGGAATTACTAAATTTAGATATGAACTTTAAAATCATACCTTACACCCTGGCAGCATCTATTTTTTTGAGTGGTTCTCTAATTAGTCAACCTACATTAGCCAATCAACCACAAACAACAGTAAAATCTATATGGCAAGTCTTTTCTTCCCAAGAAGGAGGATTTAGTATTTTATTTCCTGGTTCACCCACAGTGACAAAACAAAAAATCAAAAATAAAACTGGCGAAATTGAGGTGAATTTATTTACTGTTGAACGCCCCCAGGAAGATGTAAAATACACAGTTGCTTATATTGACTATCCAGAAGAATACATTGAACTATTAAAACGTAATAATCAGGTTGAAGCAGCGATAGATACTGGCAAGAAAACAGCTTTAGAAAATGCCAAAGGAACTTTAATTAGTGAAGAACAAATGAGTTTAGAAGGTCATTTTGGCAAAGAAGTTAACTATACTAAACCAGGGGATAAAATTGTTAAACAAAGAATCTTTTTAGTTGATAGAAGATTATATCAAGTCAGTGCAGAAACCACTACAAAAATGCAAAAATATTTAACTAAGAGTATCAGTGGTTTTTGTGATTCTTTGAAGTTGTTACCAAAATAAGGTTTACTGAAAAGATGTTTTAACCCCTCCCTAACCCCTCACAAGGGTAGGTATTTTACATTGTCGTGAGGGCAAGACTTGGAGGACAAGGCAGACAAGGTGACAAGGGAGGAAATACGTAACAAAAATATACAATTGGTAACAAAAACTGAGGCTAAACAGACCTTGTACTGAGCGAAGCAGAAGTACATTTTTTGTATAAAATCTTCCTTGTCTACAATACCTCCTTGTCTTCGGTGGTCCTGCCTCAACAGATAATATTAAAAACCTACCCCTGTGAGGGATTAAGGGGGGTAAAAATTTGATATTTAAACTTACTTGGAAGGAATTTTCAGTGTACCTGTATCATATATGCCTTTAGCATCAGATGGAATTTCCAAGGGAATCACTGCTGGAGTATCAGTAAATAAGCGTATTTCATAGCGTCCTGGTTTTAATCCAGAGGTAGCAAACTTACCTGATCGATTGGTGAATATAGTAACTGGTTGCCAATTGCGATCGCCCACAGCAATAATCTGTCCTGATCCTAAAGAAATAGGTTCACTATTAGCATTTAATAACTGTCCTCGCAAGAAAACAGTAGCGTCTGTTCCCACTTGCACTAATGTACCACTGTTATAACTTGGCAAAACCTTGATGACGCGATCGCCTACATCTATTCCTATAGGTAAATTAACTGTATCAATTATGAGATTAGAAATATTATAAGGACTTAAATTTGGCACTACACCAAATCCTAAATTATCAATGCGGGTGGTATAACCACCGGAAATAGGATTAATACCAATTTCTTGACCTTTAATACTGTTTTTGGGAATTACTAAAGCAAAACTATTATTCAGAGGACGTGACCACCCCAAATAACCATCAACAAATACCAAAGCAGTACCAAGACTGAATTTAGTTGTATTGGCCATGGTGTTATTTCCTTTTATAGGAAAAATCCCATTATGAGATAAATCCCAAACAAAACGATAACCTGTATAAGATAATGCCCCGTTCAAATTATAACTTTGATCATTTTGGGTTAAACTTAAGGAAGGTTTTGGCGTGCCGATAGTTCGCAACGGGTTATAATTCCAATTTAGACGATTAGTAGGTTCTCCCCTATTATTGATATTAGATGATGCTTGGATTGATTGACGTATTCGAGGTAAAGTCCAAGAAAAACTAATGTCAGCACGTTGTTCTCCAAAACCAGTCCGATCTAGATTTTGACTGAGATTGAGATTCACATTTAACCCGTTGCGGAAACTCCTAGAGAGACCAAGAGAAACCCTATAAGTATTAGGAATATCTCGCCCAAATTGATATCTGGTACTCAAATTTCCTCTCATATTCCAGAATAATGTTTGACTATAATTAGCAGTAATATCATATAAAAAATTATTACGTGGGTTTGCTTCTCCTACTCTCATAAAATTCCGGCCTTTAGATTCTACAGTTAATTGAAACGAACGTTGAGATGGATTATTTTCCCCAACTTGTAAGTATTCATAACGTAACTTACCAGCATAATCAATTCCTAATTCCTGATCGTGACTGAGAGCAATATCCCAGCCAAAATTACCATAATTAGTAGCCCAAACTCCTTCTAAACCGCCAAGTTGTTGATAGAAATCTGCTTGTAAATAACTGCCTAAAGTCAACTGATTAGTTATACCTAAACGGTGGGATAAAGTCAAAATCGGTTGAGTAAAATCATAAGTGCGATCGCCTGAACTATCAGCAGATGGAACACCCAAACTATAGGCAAATTGTTTTACTCCAGGTGCTAATAAATCCCCAGCTACCGGATTAGAAAAATTCAATCTTTGCACCTGACCCACATCATCTTTAATCACTAACTCTACATCATTAGTACCCCCATTCAAAGGTAAATCGCGGATATCTTGTTGTCCTGCTCGTAACAGTAAAGTCCGTTGTAATCTACCATTAACTAATACATCAACTAATGAATCTTTTTCTAAGAAAAATTCAAATTGGCTAATAGGTCGAGTGACTAAATAAGGTTGTAAACTAAAATTTTTAGCGACAGAAATTCCCAGTTGAGGCTGACTATTTTGATAACCTGTAATGGGAAGAGACAGATCCCCTACTACATAACGTAAAGCTTGTGCTGGTGCATCCCTAACTACTCGCAAATCTCCCCTAGTAAAAGCAGGTTCTCTTCCTTCTGTAAAATTGCCCCGTCCCTCAAACACCCAGTTTTGATAATTCAATGTACCATCTACAGCTAGACGTAAAGGTTGCAGTCCTATATTTCTTTGTCCTGAATCAGACCAAATATAATCTTTATCAGCGCGAAAATTAACATAGCCGCTAAAAGTGCTGGGAAGCACCGCTTTTTCAATATCAGGAGGTAATCTACTAGTATTTAACTGAGCTACATTAGTACGACGTTGAGCAGGTGTAACTTGAATTTGTAATTCTAATTTAGAGCGATCAAAAGTTGCTGGTAAGCCATTTTCTAGCAAAACTTCTAAGCTTAAATTACCTTGATTATCAACCGCACTTGTCAGTTTTGCTTGGGTATCTGGACGAATAACTTTTTCTGTTTCTGCTAACAAAGGTGCTGCTTGAATGCGAACTGCGGGAATATTTCCCAAGGTCAATAATACCTGTCCTCTTTGTTGTCCATCAATAAAAAATGGTACAACGACTCTCTGGTTTTCGTTACGGGGTTTTTTAAAAATTTCCTCAAATGTCGGGTCTTGGTTGTCCTTTTCGGAAGGTATATTTGGCGATGGAGAAGGTGAATCCTGTCCTAAACTGGCTGTAGAATTAAATAAACTAGAACTGAAGGAAAAAAAGATAAATAATCTTAATTTAATCGGATTTAATCTTAGCTTCATTCAAGACAGAAATCTCTTTTTAAAGATGATTAACACTTGCCCAAAATTGTTCTAGAAACCTTATTGTTTTGTAGGAGTAATTAATTGTAGGGGTAATTCATGTAGCTTGCTTCCCGAAGGGTATTACCCCTACACCTGATTATTCAACATCTTTAAATGTAAATGTGCCTGTGACTTTGCCTATAGGTAATTGTTGAGGCCAAGGAATAGAAAACCGTCGTTGATTACCTGATAAAATCAGCCCATTATTCACACCTTCTAATTGTTCTGGTTTGAGAGTAAATTGAGTTCCTTTGTCGCTAGTTAAGTTTAAATTTAATTCTGATAATATAGCACGGCGAGTACCCTGATTATCAAAAGTAATTACTAACAAATCCTTTCCGTCTTTTCCTTTTTCGTGAGTAATGCCATTCAGTACAACTTTAGACTGTGCGTTTTTGGGGCGAATATACACCGATCCTATGTAACGAAACGTAATTTTGATTCCGGCTGCTATTGCCTGTGATTGTGATTGTTGGGTATCTTTTAAATTAATTGGTAACTGTTCAGCTATAATACGATAATTTAGTTCTTTTTCAGGGTTAGGATTACCTAACCATGTCACTCGCACAGATTGTACACTTTGGGGTGTTAGGATCATTTGGGATGGATAAACTAAAAAATCATCATCAGCTTTTTCAGTGGTTTCTTCACCTTCTACGCTGATTTTTCGTTTCACCATTGACAGTTCAACAGCGATTTGTTCTGAGGTATCATTAATAATTTTATAAGACTGGGTAGCACCTGCCCCTGCTGGTTCAAATACTTTAGAAATTGGCTCTAATTTAAAGGCTAGTGCTGGTGAAATGCTACTTAATACTACGAAAAAAATAAAGATAAAAAAATGCCGAATTGAGAGTTTCATGATTTAATTGTTATCAAATACAGTTAGATTAAATGTTTTTACCCCTCCCTAACCCTCCCCTTAGTAAGGTGAGGGAACTGGATTTTTATTGTTTCCCCAATTCAGGACTTACGCAAAAGGGAACGAAAGTAGGGGTAATACCCTTCGGGAAGCAAGCTACATGAATTACCCCTACGCAAGAATAAGGTTTTCAGTCACATCTTACGTAAGTCCTAAAATTAAAGGTTTAACTATTAGTGGCAACTGTTAAGGTTAAGGTATCACTGTATGTTCCAGCACTAATATTACCTGGGTTATTAATCTGAATGTATAGATCGAAATTGCCGCCTCCAAGATTATAAGAAAATTGTCCTAACGTTTCAAAGGTAGGAGTACTAGGTGCAGTAGGATTGCTGGGCTGAGTTAGTCCAAGTTTGTATGGAATACTGACGTTGTTACTATTTTTCAAATTACCGTTATGAGTCGAGTTTGCAGTTATGATTACACCATTAGGCGCGTTAGTTGCAGCTGAAAAGCCAGCAATTTTGGTAGACTGTAACCCTGATTGAGCTAACTGTATCGCGTTTTGTAAGTTACTAGCATTACTTGTTGCCGTTAATGTAACGCTAACCGTTGGAGGCACGGTGATACTAAGAGGAATAGTATTAGTATTAACACTCTGAGCAAAGGCTGCTGATTCAAAACCAATAGCAGCAAGGGGACTCAGAATTAAGCTAGAAGCAATGAAAAAAGGACGTAAAGACATTGTAACTCCTTATTTATCAGGACTAAAAACTACAGTAATTTGAGTCTAGAGGTGTTGACTTTAAATTGTCTTCCCACTTCTTTTTGTTAAGACTTATGCAACATTGGACTAAAAATCTGGTTCTTATGTTCAAATCCCCAGTAGGGGTGATTTCCTTACCCAAGATTCGACTAAAAACCTGGTTTTGATGTAGGGGTAATACCCTTCGGGAAGCAAGCTACATGAATTACCCTTACCATCTCCTGAAAGTCTTTAGAAAAGGTAGAAATCAATTAACTGCAATTTTTTAACAATTGCATACATAATATCACCTACCCCCCCCCGCAAGATAGTATAAATACTGTTTTTTGTTTAAACTTTGAGTATTTTATTTTACAAGTTATTACATTCATCAAGATGCTGAAAATACTTGATCGGAAATCGCCGTAATACCCCATCCCTCTACAACCTGAGTTCGACGTAAGAGAATAACCCGCGATTGTAATTGGTAACAATTCAAACCAAAACAGCCTTTGTCAATATTCATGAATTACCCTTAGGCAAAAATCAGGTTTTTAGTCATATCTTGCCTAACTGCTACAACATTTCCAGCCAATAGTGTTAAAGTGGCAAAAAACTGACTTGATTTTTCTTCATTTTTCTTTTCTAGAGCCTAGACTAAAAGCGGGTATCCATGCTGAAAAAACTACAAAACAAGCAAATTTATTTGATTGCTGGTGCTGGACTATGTGCCTTTTTAGTCGGGGGTATGTTATCAGCCCCAGAAGCTGGAAAAACCTTGAGTAAATGGTTCAACTTGAGTCAGAGTCAGCCTGAAAAATTATCTGAGGCTAATAAATCCCAGTCGGTTGTCTTTCGTTTGGCATCACAATCTTTACCGGAACGGGCGGCGAAACTTGCGGAAATTGCGGAGAATGGCAGTTCACCAGATCGGGAAAGGGCGCGTTATCTGTTAGCAAGTGATTATATAGAAACTGATCAAGGTAAAAAAGCTTTGAGTTTGTTAGAAGGTCTAGAAAAAGAGTATCCTGTTTTAGCACCGTATATTTTACTGAAACAAGCCCAAGCACAAGATATTCTAGGTGAAAAAGGCCAAGCTTCCGATCTGCGGCAAAAAGTGTTAAAAGATTATCCTGAAGATGCAGCAGTAGTTAAAGCTATATATTTGATTGGGTTGCCAAAGCTACATGAACAGGCGATCGCTCAATTTCCTTCCCATCCCCTCACCTGGGAAATTATCCGCAAACGCCTACGAGAAAACCCCAATCAACTCAAGTTAAAATTAATCTTAGCTAAATATGCCTCTGATGAGCCAGGAATTACTGGTATTTTAGATCAGTTGGCTAAACAGCCCCAACTCACAGCCGCAGATTGGGATCTCATCGGTTCAGTATATTGGGATAATAACCAATTTGCTAAGGCTGCCAGTGCTTATACAAAAGCTCCGAAAACAGCTAAAAATCTTTATCGCAGGGCGCGAGGATTACAAATAGATAAAAAACGAGATCAAGCAATTGCTATTTATAAGCAACAAATCCAAGAATTTCCCGATGATGAAGAAACGGGAACAGCTTTATTAAGATTAGCAGAAATCACCCCTGGCAAAGCTGCCATATCTTATCTTGACCAAATTATTAATAAGTTTCCCAAACAAGCACCCCAAGCACTGGAACAAAAAGCTAAACTGCTAGAGTCGCTTAAAGATAATCAGGCAGCTACAGAAAACTGGAAATTATTGTTAGGTAGATATAGCAACTCTGAGGAAGCAGCAGAATATCGCTGGAAAAATGCCCTCAATAAAGCCAAAAATAGAGATTACGTAAGTGCATGGCAATGGGCGCAACCAATTGCTACAGAAAATCCCAGGAGTATTTTAGCTCCCAGAGCCAGTTTTTGGGTAGGAAAATGGGCAACTCTACTAGGTAAACAGGAAGATGCACGGAAAGCTTATGAGTATGTATTGAGTCAATTTCCCCAATCTTATTATGCTTGGCGGGCTGCTAGTATTTTAGGTTTAGATGTAGGTGATTTTAGTAACTTGCGGTTGATGAACCCAGAAATTATCCCCCCCCAACGTCCTGTACCTCCAGCGGGTTCGGATGCGTTTAAAGAATTGTATTTGTTAGGACAGGATCGAGATGCTTGGTATGAGTGGGAAACAGCATTTAAAAATAACAGTCAGCCTACCGTAGCGGAAGAATTTACAGAAGGGTTGATGCGGTTAGCAAAGGGTGAAAATTTGATCGGTATTGCTAAGATATCTAAATTAGAAGATCGGGAAAAACCAGAGGAACAAGCGGAATTTGCCGCTTTAAGTAAAGAAATCACCTATTGGCAAGCCCGTTATCCGTTTCCTTATTTCCAAGAAATACAAAAATGGTCTTTATCACGTCAACTTAATCCACTGCTAGTTACAGCATTGATGCGCCAAGAGTCAATGTTTCAACCAAAAATTAAATCAGTGGTTGGTGCGACGGGTTTAATGCAGGTAATGCCGAGTACCGCAGCATGGATAGCCCCACAAATTGGTATGGATATCAAAAACCTCAATTTGGAAAACCCCAATGATAATATCATGTTGGGTACATGGTATTTGGATCATACCCATCAACAATATGGTAATAATTCCATGTTGGCGATCGCCAGCTACAATGCAGGACCGGGAAATGTGGCTAAATGGTTACAAACCATCCCTAAACAAGATCCAGATGAGTTTGTAGAAGAAATACCTTTTGGTGAAACTAGAAATTACGTCCGCTTGGTATTTGGTAACTATTGGAATTATCTGCGTTTATATAATCCGTCAATTTCCGCTTTAGTAGCTAAATACTCAGAACAACAACCTAAATTACCGCAGCAATAATGGTGATGGGTGATAAGACCAAAACGTAAGTACAGGAGAAGTAGGGGCGAAGCATTCGGAAAATAGCCTGGTCATAAAATTGATAATTTGTTGCCCGAATGCTTCGCCCTTACAGGAAAATAGCCTGGTCATAAAATTGATAATTTGTTGCCCGAATGCTTCGCCCTTACAGGAAAATAGCCTGGGATAAAAATTGATAATGGTCGTCCGAATGCTCCTCTCCATCTCCCAAAACTAAGAAAACCTCTGTTGCTAGTCGCGCTGGAAGATAAAATAGTTAAGGAATGTTGCCTAGAAACTGACTCATGACATCATCACCAGACATAGATACTATTAATTCTCCCAATGTTGACAAAGAAGGATACAGTAACTCAGCAGTTGATCCCTTAGATGAGTTACCAGATGAAGTAGAAATGTCGTTTTTCGATCATCTGGAAGAATTGCGATCGCGCATTTTTTATTCTTTAATAGCTGTAGCTGTATGTGTGGTTGGCTGTTTTATAGTCGTTAAACCACTTGTACAAATACTGGAAGTTCCTGCAAACGGTATCAAATTTCTCCAACTAGCACCAGGAGAATATTTCTTTGTTTCCTTAAAAGTTGCTGGTTACAGTGGTTTAGTGCTGGCTACTCCTTTTATACTTTACCAAATTGTGCAATTTGTATTACCCGGTTTGACTCGTCGTGAACGTCGTTTATTAGCACCGATAGTTTTTGGTTCGAGTATTTTATTTTTGGGTGGGTTAGTATTTGCCTATTTTCTACTTATTCCCGCAGCATTAAACTTTTTTGTTAGCTACGGTGCTGATGTGGTAGAACAACTATGGTCAATTGAAAAATATTTTGAATTTGTATTATTGTTGTTATTCAGCACTGGTTTAGCTTTTCAAGTTCCGGTGATTCAATTATTGTTAAGTAATTTAGGTATTGTTTCTTCAAATCAAATGTTAGCCGGTTGGCGGTTTGTGATTATGGTTGCAGTGGTTTTAGGTGCGGTGTTAACACCTTCTACTGATCCTTTAACTCAAAGTTTATTAGCAGGTGCGGTTTTAGGGTTGTATTTTGGTGGTATTGGGTTGGTTAAATTAACGGGTAAGTAATAGGAAATGGGGAATGGGTAATAATTTATTGATCGCAGATCAAACTCATCCCTCAACTAGGTTTATCAGATTCAAATGGATTCCACAATCTTAGTTGAGTTACCCAACGAAAATCATCTGTATTTCTTGTTATTAAAATTAACCCATACACTAAAGCAGTGCTGGCAATAATAGCATCACCTAAAGTCATTTTTTTCTGTTGTCGCAAAATGACTGCTTGGTTTAAAACATCTTGAGAGATGGGTAAAACTTCAGCAATTTGAAAAAACTCCTCAAAATACTGAATTTGCTCTTTGGTAAGCTGATGATAGCCTAAAACTTCCAAATAGGGGTTGCTGAGAAAGTCTTTCCGTGAGGGCATAGGAGTCAGGAGTCAGGAGTCAGGAGTCAGGAGAAGATTTGAAAATTTCTTTGCCATCTCTTGAAATCCCAAAAAATGCACACTTTTTCCGGTATACCCTTCAAAACCCTTGCACTTTTTTCCTGTTTATCAGCCTCTAACCTTTGATATATCAAGGTTTTAGGTTTATTCAGCAAACCCCAAATAACTAAGTGCTGATACCGCAGGTGCATATTCAGCAATTAATTCTCTCAATTTATTGTGTTCTGCTTGAGCAGAGTAGATGATAATATTACTATCTAGCAGCACGTTTTATCTTCCTGGAAGTGAACGATCTTGACGGGTTTCTTGCTGCCATAGAATTGGGTCAATATCAGTCATAGTTTGACTCATAGCTAGTTTTTCTAATATTTCAGCCATTCTCTGTCCCCGTGCTTTTTTATCTATAACTTGTTCATTTTCTAGCAATGTAACATGAACTGGGGTTAGTTTTTCTCCCAATGCAGGTACATCATCAATCCACTCTAAACGACTTCCTTTTAACCAAGCTCTGAATGTTTTTAGCATAATTTCATCTTTACTCTATATGTATTATTACTTCTGTAAGTCATTACTAGCAATATTCTACATCAATGTTAAAATAAAAAATATCACTTGAACATATAAAAAACTATGTCTGGCAATACTTCAATTATCAGCGTTTCTCCTGAAGTTATGAGTGGTACTCCAGTTTTTACCGGAACAAGAGTTCCTATCCAAACACTTTTAGATTATTTAAAAGCAGGAGATTCAATAGATGATTTTTTAGATGGTTTTCCTACGGTTAGTAGAGAGCAAGTAATTACATTTTTGGAGGAAGTAGAAAAAGCAATAATTAGTAAGGTAGCATAAGATGAAATTGATTTTAGATGAATGTATTGATCGCAGATTAACCCAAGAATTTATAGGTTATGAAATCAAAACTGTTCCCCAGATGGGATGGGCAGGAACTAAAAATGGTAAATTACTGGCTTTAATAGAAAAAGAATTTGATGTTTTTATTACGGTTGATAGAAATTTATCTTTTCAGCAAAATTTATCTCAGTTCAATATTGCTGTAGTTGTTTTGCAAGCAAAGTCTAATAGATTAATGGATCTTAAACCTTTAGTTCCAAAGATTTTAGATATTTTATCTACAGTGATAAAAGGTCAATCTGTGGTTATTAGTCTTGAATGATAAGGTGTAGAGAAGTTTACTCAAGGTATCGCACTCTCTACTCTACATCCATAAAATGCGTTAGCGAAGCTTACCGAAGGTATCGCACTTCACCCTATATCTATAAAATGCGATCACTCTTTGCTCTACATCAGATAATGCGATTAATGCGATCGCTCTTAACTATGCTTGTTAAACACTCTCATTCCAATACTCTAAACCAGTAACAATTACATCTTCCAACCACTTCTTAAAACGTTCTGTCAGGTTACTCTCATCATCAGCATAAGAAAACTGAAATAGAGAATCTGTTAAGGCTTGAATATCACTAATATTTTTTTCACCCTCTTCTGTATTATCTCTGTGATATGCACAAGCAGAACAAGCAAGTAAGCCCAGATATTCATGTCCAACAACATGAAAAGAAAGTAAAATTGTTGTTGTTGATTCTACATTTATGACCAATTGTATCCAACTGTGATAGGGACGAAGATTAGCAAAGTATCCTAATTGTTTAGCTGTTTCTACCACTTGGAAGCGATGATAATATGATTTAGGATCACGTGCAGGTGCAGTGCGTGTAAAAATCTGAGCATCACTCACTAGATTTTGAAGTGATAACTTAATTTCAGTAGCGATATCTTGTAAGCGAACAGATGCAATTTCAAACAGATTTGCAGCAAATCCCTCAACTTTTTGACAGCGATCCGAAATAGTAACAGATTGGCTTTGCTTAATTTTCTCAGTGATAGATGAAATCACAGCTTGAACGCGGCGTGTTTCTGACAAAACTTGTTCAGATAAACGAAGACTACGAAGAAATGCCTGTTTTTGACTATTAGAAAATAAGTTAATCAAAGGTAATAAATTTCTTTGATCTGCTTGTTCTGAAGCTTCAATATAAACTGCTCTATCGTCACGAGTGAGAACTAAAGGAAACAATCCAGCTTGTATGAAAACTAAACTAGCAAGACATCGAGCTACTCTACCATTACCATCTTGAAATGGATGAATTTGTGTAAACCGATGATGTAACCATGCTGCTTCAACTTCTGGAGGAATGTTTTGTTTTCTATGTTCATGATGCCATTGAATCAAATTATCCATTTCTGATGCAACTTGTTCAGGAGGACAATATTCATGTATTATTCCATTAGGTCTTTCAGGGTTATTAGGTTGTCGTTTCCAATCACCCCGGATGAGAGAAACACGAATAATTTGCCCTGAAGATGTTTTAGCTTCTGTACTATCTTGATTTTGAGTTAGCAGTTGATGTAATTCTTTGATATAAAAATTAGATAAGGTTCTCTGTCCACCGACAAAATCAAATAGTCCTTCAATAGCTGCTTCTTGATCTTGGATAAGAGATACAATTTGCTTAATTGGGGGATTTGTAGGATTATGAGGAATAAGAGCTTCATTAATTCCTTTTTCAATTAGTATCCGAGTAATTCCTTGATCAAGGGTATATAATCTTTCAATAATTCCAGTTTCAATGGCAATTTCTCGACACAACCTTTCCCTAAAGATTTTAAATTCTCCAGAGGAACGTAGACGTTCTGCTTGTTCATTCCAAAATGTTACTAAAGATGATAACTCAGCACTTGCTAAGTTTTGCCAATTTGCTGGTAGGTTTTCTATTGGTTGCCACTGCATGAATCATCTCCAAAAACTGGATTAATAGTTTAATATGATATTGCTCTTAACTCTACATCATAAATGCGTTAGCGTTCGCGTAGCGTCTCGTAGAGATAGCGCACCGAAGGTATTGCTCTCACTCTACATCGGAAATGCAATATTACCCAATAATTAAAACTGTGAATTTAACCATCCTAAAAAATCTCCCGTCTTGACAAAATATCTTTCTATACTTGCTTCCTGCAATATTTCTTTAATCTCTGGTTTACCAAAGTCTGTATGATTTCCACTCAAAAAAACTTTTTTCTCATTTGTAGATGTTTGAGAATGATCAAGAATACAGTGTAAAATTAAATTGTCTGTAGGATCATTAATAAGTATATTTTCCATACTTTTACTGAGAATATCTGGTTTTAATTGTATTAAGTCTACAGTTTTAGTAGCCCATTCTAAAACATCAAAAAGACGAGTATTAATCTCATTTATTCTCTCATTATTCTTAATAATTGCTTGTCGTAGATATAATTTGATGTCTCCAGAGTATGTTGAGTTTCTATCTCCTTTTAGTTTACTAACTTCATCATCTAAGTTCTTTTTAAAACGATTGCTTCTGTTTCTTTCACTTTCTAGTACAGAAAGAGATTCCATACAACAAATTGCAGGAGTTACTATTTTAATTTTTGTTGTTACTTCAGGATATTGGGAATTTACTAAATTCTCAGTTTCTTGATCTTGTTTTTTTGCAAAGTCAATAAAAAAATTAGTTTCTATGTAAAGCGTAATCATTAAATTTACTCGCCTTTATTGTGCAGCATCAGCAATTTTATCTACAAAACCTATCTGGGTTAATTCTTGTGATTTTGGGGGATTATCTGTTTTCCAATTCTCAGCTAAATCTCTTAACCATCCTTCTACTAATGTTTCTAAATAATATTCAAAAATCCTCTTTTTATGACTAAATTCTGGATCATATTCAGACAAAACTTCATGAGTTGGGAAGGTGTAGACATCTTCTAACTTTTCCCCATCCCATTGAAAAAATTTAATTTCTTCACGGGTAGCTGTCATTGCATAAGGAATTATCACTCTATTATGTTCTTGTTCAAATTTGAGGATATTTTCGATTTTGGCAGTAATATCTTCTACAATATCTCTAGCTCTAACTTTTGATACTAAAATTTTATTTCCGTTTTTGTCCCAAGCTGTAATATCTGATAGTTCTATGGTTGTGTCGTTCAGTTTTGTAGCGTCCATTTTTTTATCCTTGTGACATTAAAGGTTGTAGGTTATACTTGAGGCGCTGCTCATCAGCAAAATCATCAAAAGAACGAAAACGACCTGCTTCAAAGTCTTCTAATCCTTGCTGAATACCCTGAATAGCTGCTTCTGAGTCTTGTAATTCCCAGTCTAGGATATTCTCCAACAATTCAGCCGCGACAAAACTAATATCTTGTCCTTGCTGTGCTGCTTTCTCTCGCAGTCTAGCTTCTAATTCTGGACTAAGGGAAACAACTATCGCCATAACCGTATATTTTGGGCAAGGTTTCTAGATATTATTGTATATCAAATTATTAATTAGAAATGTACTTTGGTTGAAAATTAGTTTAATATTGATATTTAGAAGTATACAGAATTATTATGGATGCTTTAATTGAAGAACTAAATACAAAGTTAAATTACTGGCAACCAGCCGTAGCAGATCAAGTTCGCCGTTGTATTCTAGAAATTATCGAAATGGCAGATCAAGATGTTTTAGACATTCTCAGAACTCGTACAGTAGAACAAGAAGTGTTGGATTTGTTAGATGAACCCTAAGCTTGGTGAAGTTTGGCTTGCAGACTTGGGTATAGCTGCAAAAACACGCCCAATTG
>NZ_BJCE01000055.1:0-26170 GCF_005402885.1 Sphaerospermopsis reniformis | reverse complement strand
CTGACTTTTTTCCTAGACTTTAAATTTTTCCTTTACGATCGCTTGACAATCAAGACAGTCGCTACAAAAACTCTTAACCAAACAGTATTGACTGTAAATTACCCTAGATTACTAATGGACATAGCCATTTACACCATATGTTAAGAGATTTTTCCCAATCACCAATCACCAATCACCAGTCCCATGAGTGCAGAAATTATTTGTGTTGGTACTGAATTATTGCTAGGAGATATTCTCAACAGCAACGCTCAATTTATCGCCCAGCAGTTAGCACAGTTAGGCATTCCTCACTACTATCAAACTGTGGTGGGAGATAATCCCCAAAGACTCAAACAAGTGATTGAAATTGCAGCTTCCAGAGTGCAAATTCTGATTTTCACCGGTGGTTTAGGACCCACACCAGATGATCTCACCGGTGAAACCATTGCGGACTTTTTCGGTGTTCCCTTGGTAGAAAGTGCCGAAATCCTAGAAGATATAACTCAGAAATTTGCCCAAAGGGGACGGGTAATGTCTCCTAGCAACCGCAAACAAGCTTTAATTCCCCAAGGAGCGAAAATTTTACCAAATCCCACAGGAACAGCACCGGGTATTATTTGGCAACCTCGTCCAGGATTAACTATTTTGACTTTCCCTGGTGTTCCTAGTGAAATGCACCGAATGTGGACAGATACAGCAGTACCTTTTCTGAAAAGTCAAGGTTGGGGTCAGGAAATTATTTACAGTCGCAGTTTAAAATTTTGGGGGATTGGTGAATCAGCCTTAGCAGAAAAAGTATCTGCTTATTTGAATTTACCTAACCCAACAGTCGCACCTTACGCTGGCAAGGGAGAAGTTCGGCTGCGAATTTCTGCCAAAGCGACTGATGAAAAGGCAGCAAAGGAATTAATTGCACCTGTGAAAAAGCAACTCAAGGAAATTGCAGGCTTAGATTATTACGGTGCTGATGATGATACCTTAGCTTCTGTTGTTGGTGAGTTGTTGCGATCTTCAGGGGAAACTTTATCAGTGGCAGAATCTTGTACCGGCGGGGGATTGGGACAAATACTGACAGAAATTCCTGGCAGTTCTGATTACTTTTGGGGTGGGGTAATTTCCTACGATAACACCGTGAAAGTTAGATTATTGGGGGTTAACCCTGACGATTTAGATCAGTTTGGGGCTGTGAGTGCTACAGTAGCTGAACAAATGGCTATAGGTGTGAAAAATCTTCTCCAAACTACTTGGGGATTAAGTATTACTGGAATTGCTGGACCTAGTGGAGGAACTGCTACAAAACCTGTGGGTTTAGTCTATATTGGTATGGCTGGTCCTGGAAATGAGGTGACAAGTTATGAGTGTAAATTTGGAACTATGAAAAATCGCTCTTTCATTCGCCTCCTCAGTGCTTGCACAGCATTAGACAATTTGCGTCGTTCAGTTATAGTGAGGACATCAGTATAAGAGGAAATCGAAGAATCGGAAGTCTGAAGTCTGAAGTCTGAAGTCGGGAGTTGGCAGTGATCAGTGAGGGACAATAAATCAGAAAATTTGGGGATAACAAATAGACCAAACTCTTGCCTCTTGCCTGTCTCTACCACAAGACTTTTTCAGCAAACCTTAATCATCTAGACTACATCTCTATAACCAAAATTATGGTGTATAAGTAGTCGTGCAAAATAAATTTTATATTTGGGAGAGGGAACAGGGAACTCTTAACAGGGAACAGATAAGGAATACAGAGATTACTGAACTCAACCCTGGAAAATCCTAATATGGCGTTTCAGATCATGTAAGATACTCGCTAATCTATCCTTGGGTGACAAAAGTAATTTCACTGAGTTATTTTGTCCGGAAAAATTTTAAATTGATTGGATGTTAAGAGGTCAATGCTGATAAGTTATATGACAGGTAAGAAAAAATCCTATGCCAATAACCTAAGAGGCTTTAAAGATGCCAAGGACAATAACTGGTTTGCTCCCGAACATAATTTAGTGAATAAATTCACGGTTCTCTATTCTGGTAATATGGGTCTGTGTCACGATATGGACACCATTCTGGAAACTGCTAAACTATTGCGAGACGAACCGATTCAGTTTGTTTGCATTAGTATTGGAGCAAAACGACAAAGTTTCCTGGAAGAGGTAAATGACTTAGGACTAACTAAATTTTCTGTTTCTGTTTTATTAAGAAAAAAAGTGCTACCTTATTATCTGACAGATTGCAATCTGTCTTTGGTGACTGTTGAAGCAGGGATGGAAAGCCTGGTTGCACCTAGTAAACTACACCCAGCTTTAGCAGCGGGCAGACCGATAGCCGTGATTTGTTCTAAGTACTCTTATTTGCGCAAAATGATGATCGATGGTAAATGTGGGGTGAGTGTTGAAAATGGTGATAGTATGATTCAAACTAAATCTATTCGCCTGCTGAATAGCGATCGCAAATTAGCAGAACTGATGAACAAAGCATCTCGAAAATATTTGCAATCAAATTTTACACAGCCAATTATTGCAAGCCAATATTTTTGTGTGGTCTAACATTCTAGTCTGTCGTCTATAATCTAAACTGTTTCAATCAGCACAAATTTGATAAAATGTCCGACAGGATTACAAAACTTAGTTTTTAGAATTTAATAACTGAAATTTTCAATGAGGAGCAGGGCTTTGATGGTCTTATTGATCTCGGTCCCTCCACCGCAACCTTCTGGTGATCTTTTTCGATCAAAATTGAGGAGGCCGAAGTGCAGAGAAGGTGTGACCGAAATCGGAATCGTTCTAAGCGTAGAGCTATATATTGTCCAGTACATAACTGCTACATGGATAGCATGAGTCAGAAATACAATTTATTTGCTGAGAGACCTGGACAACTACAGGAGAGAGGCATCAGACGAAAAGAAGCTCTGATGTTAATCGCAGCCAAAACCGCAGTTCCTTTAGAGGGTGAGTGGTTAGAGGCGTTTTGGTGTGAAGATTGCCAAGAAACTAAATGGTATCACGTCCGTAAACATGAATCTGTATATCATTTATCATTAGCACCAACAGAACTTTGGCAACAGGCAACAGGAGTAATTGATCCCCATCGTAACCCTTCTGTCAGTGAGTTCACATTCAAGCAGTCTCGTGTTGTCGGTGGTAACAACATCAAAGATTTTTGGATTAATAACAACTAATCAGGGTTTACTGTTAATAGGATAATATAAATATTATTAAAGGTAGTAAAGGTTTGATGAAGGTTTCATCAAGGTTTTAGATTAAAGACAATATCGAGTCCCTCTTTGCCAATGACGAGACCATTTTTGTGGCAGGTCATCTGCTGTGGTATCCAGTTGAAGGTCGTCCCGATATTCGTGTCGTCCCCGATGTTCACGTGGCGTTGCCCATTAAAAACATGGATCATTGATCATTGCCTAACACTAAATTCTCCATAGAGGAGATTCAAAAAATGCTTAATCTGAGAGAAGCTGATGTGACTCCAACTCGTTTTTATCAAGAGGTTTTGCAAATCCACGAGAAACGTGGCGAGAAACGTGGTGTACAAAAATGAGAAGCTAATCTCGCTATTCGCCTGTTAAACCGCCGTTGTGGAAACATATCAGAAGATTTAGAATTTAAAGTGCGATCGCTCTCTATTCCTGAATTAGAATCTTTAGGAGAAGCTTTATTAGATTTTACAAATATGTCAGATTTAGAAAAATGGTTACAAGATAATCAATAACTCAGAGGATGTTTGAGAAGTAAGAAAGCCCACATAACGGTATCCTCTCAGTGGAGAAAACACTTAAGTAGGACAGCTTGAAGAGAGCTATGAATCCATAAAAATGCGTGAGCATTATCCAAACTGGGATATTACAATTTTCTTATATGTATCAATATTCACCGCCTTTATCACCCCGGGAAGTTCTACCCACCATGTATGACTTACCGAGCGAAGACCCAGAGGAGCCTGGTTTGCCGGACGAATTTCACTTACTACAACCAGAGTTACTGCGGCTGACCTTTCGCCCTCCCACCTATAAAGAAGATCAGGTATTCACAGCCAGTGACCTAAATTTATATTATGACTCCCGACACCCCCAATGGTATAAACGTCCAGATTGGTTTGCTGTCTTGGGAGTATCCAGGCTCTATGATGGCCAAGATTTAAGGTTAAGTTATGTAACATGGCAGGAGGGAATTTACCCCTTTGTGGTAGTCGAATTACTCTCACCAGGGACAGAAAAAGAAGACCTAGGGCGCAGTTTCAGGGAAGTGAACCAACCGCCTAATAAGTGGACGGTGTATGAAAGGATGTTAAGGATTCCCTATTACATAGTATTTAATCGCTACACAGATGAGTTACAAGCCTTTGGGTTAGTAGTGAATGAATATCAAGAGTTAAGCCCCCAAGGGGTGGGAATATGGCTCAAAGAAGCCGAGTTAGGTTTAGGACTATGGGAGGGGATTTATCAAGGGGTACATCGCCGCTGGTTGCGGTGGTATGACGGGGAGGGGAATTGGATTCCTACACCTGTAGAACAGGAACGCCAACGATCTGAACAAGAACGCCAACGGGCAGAATTAGCCCAGCAACAAGTAGAACAGGAACGCCAACGGGCAGAATTAGCCCAGCAACAAGTAGAACAAGAACGCCAACGGGCAGAACAGGAACGCCAACGGGCAGAACGTCTGGCGGCTCACCTACGGAGTTTAGGGATTAACCCACACGACATAGAGCTAGGCTAAGGAATGTTAACAGGCGATCGCTCAACCATGTGTATGATAACTAAAGTGATCGCTTTACACTGATATTTGAGCAGAAGATATCAACCCTATTGCCATTTGTGCCAATTTTGCAGGGTGGAAACAGGGAAGAAAAATTACGCCAAGCAATGAGAGAGTTAAGACAGGATGGGCAACTGCAAGAGTTAGAACCGTTATTGTCATTTTTTGCTAGTTTTGTATGAGAGACTGTATGAATACAGAGAATATACCTGCAAAAATAATAACAGGCGAGTTATTGGATGATATTACCCAACGGCTAGTTTCTGCCCTGAATCCAGAACAGGTAATTTTATTTGGTTCCTATGCTTATGGTGAACCTACGGAAGATAGTGATGTTGATTTGTTAGTGATTATCTCCGATTCCAATGAACCCCGCTATCGTCGGGCGCGTCAAGCATATAAAGCCCTCCATGGGATTGGTATACCAAAAGATATTCTGGTTATGACCCGTGCAGAAGTAGAAAGAAAGTCCACCGTAGCAAGTTCATTAGTTAGTCAGGCACTCAGTCAAGGTAAAATCCTTTATGGATAGTCCTAAGGATGAGGAGGTTAGGCAGTGGATAATTAAAAGTCAGCGAGATATTAAGGTTGCCCGCATACTCATTGAAAATGAAGTATCATTATTAGATGCTGTTGTTTATCATTGTCAACAGAGTGCCGAGGAAGCATTAAAAGCTTATTTGACATATCAAGATTTAGTATTTAAGAAAACCCATGATCTGGGTGTTTTAGTAGAGATGTGTTCAGTTTTTGAACCACATTTTCAGGATTTGGAAGATATGGCGGACACTTTAACACCTTACGCCACCGAATTTCGCTACCCAGGGGACATAATTGAGCCGGAAAGGTATGAAGCTGAAGAAGCCTTGCAAATGGCTGCGACAGTGCTAGAGTTTGTAATTAAATTATTACCAAATAAATTCAGCCCCTAGCCGGAGTGAGTGGCGATCGCGGTTTATTGGTGAGAATTTGTACCAATTTTGCAGGGTGGAAATAGGGAAGAGAAATTACGCCAAGCGGTGAGAGAGTTAAGACAGGATAAGCAACTGCAAGAGTTAGAACCGTTATTATCATTTTTTGCTAGTTTTGTATTGGATATTCCCTTAGTTCAACAAATCATGAGGTGGGACATGACAGTATTAAGAGAATCACCCTGGTATGAGGAAATATTGAAAGAGGGATTACAGCAGGGGGAAAAACAGGGATTACAACAGGGATTACAACAGGGACGACTTAAAGGGGAAACCCAATTAATTAGTTGTTATACGTCTGTTACAGCGTCGCTTAGGAACCTTGGATGATACACTCAAACAGCAAATTCAGATGCTACCAGTAGAGCAACTGGAAAGTTTAGCAGAAGAATTATTAGACTTTAGGGATGTGGAACAGTTACAGACTTGGTTGGAAAGCCTTTCTTGACTGATGACGGTTGACGGTTGACTGTACCAAGGGGCGATCGGCTTAGTGCAACAGTGCTAGGGCGATCGCCATTACGTATGATTTAAATCTGAGATTACATAGAATAAACATACGGGACTGAGAACCACAATTTCAGGATCAGAACAACAAACTGAAGTTAAATTAACCTCCACTAAACACAAAAACCAGGAAGCCGGGGAATGAATTCCCTGGCTAAAAGCTGAAGTCGGTTTTTAACCGACTAGGAAGAGGGTTAAGGATTTTCTTGTGATTTGTCAATTTAATTTATCAATAGCAGCAGAGCGTTAGAACTTAAGGGTTAAGTTACATCCGCTTTCTGAAACATGGAAAATGTTTATGGGCGATCGACTAATCTTTGTAGAGATGTCTTTTCAACTCAGATTTTATGACCTGCTGTACTGATGCCGTTTTTATCCAGATTATTGCTAATACAAAAATTTAACATGACAATTTCGCACGAATTGAAAGAGAAAATAATCAACCGCAAAGCCGTTATCGGTGTTATTGGACTGGGTTATGTAGGCTTGCCTTTTGCAGTGGAAAAAGCAAAGGTGGGATTTCAGGTGATTGGTATTGAGCAAAATCCTGTGAGAGCCGAAAGAGTAAATAATGCTGATAATTATATTGGTGATGTCAAAGATGATGACCTCAAACAAGTAGTTAGTGATGGGAAACTCAAAGCAGTCACAGGATTTGGTGTTGTACCAGAAATAGATGTACTAGTAATTTGTGTTCCCACACCCTTAACAAAAAACCTCACACCAGACTTAAGCTATGTAGAAGGTGTCACTAAAGGCATTGCTAAATGGTTGAGACCGGGGCAATTAGTTACTTTAGAATCTACGACTTATCCCGGAACAACTGATGAAATTATGCGCCCGTTGTTAGAGGAGACAGGACTTAGACAAGGAGTAGACTTCTTTCTCGCCCATTCACCAGAAAGGGTAGACCCTGGTAATAAACGCTATACCACCAAGAATACTAATAAAGTTGTTGGAGCTTCTGACCCTAATTCTCTGACAGTCGCTAAGTTGTTTTATGAGCAAACCATTGACCATGTTGTGCCAGTAAATAGTGCTAAGGCAGCAGAGTTAGTCAAAGTGTTTGAAAATACTTTCCGCGCTGTGAATATTGCCTTAGTGAATGAACTGGCTTTATTGTGCGATCGCATGGGTATAGATGTCTGGGAAGTATTAGATGCCGCCAACACTAAACCCTTTGGGATTATGCCCTTTTATCCTGGTCCAGGGGTAGGTGGACACTGTATCCCCATTGACCCGCACTATTTAGAATGGAAGGCGAAGGAATTTAACTTTGATACCCATTTTATTGCTTTGGCAGGGGAAATCAACCGCAGAATGCCAGAGTTTGTCAGAGAAAAAACCTGTCGGGTATTAAATAAATTGGGGGTAGCGCCTAGCAGGGCTAAGGTATTGATTCTTGGTGTGGCGTATAAAAAGGACTTGGGCGACTGGCGAGAATCTCCTGCTATTCATGTGATGACTCAATTATTAGAAGATGGGGTAGAAATTGCTTATCACGACTCCTTTGTTCCCGAAATTTATATTCAGGGACAAAAATTTAATTCCGTACCATTAAATAATGACACCTTGGCAAGTTACAATCTGGTAATTATTACCACTGATCACAGTGATATTGATTACCATAACTTGGTTAGTCATGCTTCTGCTGTATTGGATACCCGGGGAGTAACCAGAAAATTAGACTGTGACAAAGACAAGGTGACACTATTATGAGACAAGTAATATGAAACAAGTAATTGTGGTAGGGGCTGGGAATTGGGGTAAAAATCTGATTCACAACTTTTGCAATTTGGGTGCTTTGGCTGGCGTGGCGGAAATGAACCCAGATTTACGCCAGCAAGTTGAAAGCAAATATCCACAAGTCAAAACTTATACAGATTTAGCATCAGTCTTAGAAAGTGATGTTTCAGCAGTGGTGTTAGCAACTCCCGCCCCCACCCATTATCAGTTGGCTATGACAGCCTTAAAAGCAGGGAAAGATGTGTTTGTCGAAAAGCCCATGACTCTAAGGACTCAAGAGGCAAAAGCCCTGGCTGAATATGCTGATCAACAGGGGCGTATCCTCATGGTGGGGCATTTATTGCTCTATCAACCTGCTATTACTTGGATGCGGAATTACTTAGCCCAAGGAAAAGGCGGGAAAGTGCTTCATGTTGCCACCCAAAGAGCCAAGCTGGGTAAAGTACGTAGAGAAGAAAACGTTTGGTGGTCTTTTGCACCCCATGATGTATCTGTTGTCCTGGATTTATTGGGTAATCCCACTTTATCGAGAGTGCAAGCCAGCGGTCAGGCTATGTTACAACCAGGAATTGAAGATAATGTTCATGTTGATATTGTCTTTGAGAGCGGGCAAACTGCTCACCTCCATTCTTCTTGGTATTGGCCTGAGTTACTACGTAGCACCACAGTAATTACAGAACAAGAAATGCTCGTTTATGATGAAGTTGCTCAAAAGGTGACTATATATCACAAGGGTGTAGATGACCAACTTAATAACCGTGATCAGGGTAGTCAAGTTGTGGATGTGGCAAATTCAGAGCCTTTGAAAATCGAATGTGAACATTTTTTAGATTGTTTGCAAACCCGTAAACAGCCTCGTTCTGATGGATGGAATGGAGTAGCGGTAGTGGAAATTTTAGAAAAAGCTCAGGAGATATTACGTGGTTAATTATTTTGCCCATGAATCCGCTTATGTAGATGAAGGTGCCCAAATTGGTGAAGGTACGAAAATCTGGCACTTTTGCCATGTATTTGGCAAGGCGAAAATCGGTAAGAATTGCAATTTAGGACAAAATGTGCTGGTTGCTAATAATGTGGTGGTGGGCAACAACTGCAAAATTCAAAATAATGTCTCCCTATATGAAGGGGTGATTTTAGAAGATTATGTATTCTGCGGACCGAGTATGGTATTCACTAATATTAAAACGCCGCGTTGTGAATATCCTCGCAATACCAGCAATGATTATCGCCAAACTTTAGTGAAACGGGGTGCGAGTATTGGGGCTAATGCGACTATTGTTTGTGGTGTCACTCTCCATGAGTGTGCTTTCGTGGCTGCGGGTGCAGTGGTGACAAAAGATGTTCCTGCTTATGCTATGGTAGCTGGAGTTCCAGCCAGAATCATCGGTTGGATGAGCGCCTATGGTGATGTATTGGAGTTTGATGCAGATGGCTATGCTGTAGATTCTACAGAGGTCAAGTATCAGCAATTATCGGCAAATCAGGTCATCAAGTTGTCGGCGAATTAATTGCCCAGTCCCGTTCTAATATCCCATTCAACAATTTTATTTACTAATTTATTTACCAAACCATTTACCAAACCATGAAAATTCCTGTTCTTGACCTCAAACCTCAATACGAGCAAATTAAAGACCAAGTGCAAGCAGCGATGAATCGAGTCTTGGAATCTGGTCAATTTATTATGGGTCCTGATGTCAAGCTGTTTGAGCAGGAGGTGGCAGAGTATTTAGGGGTAAAACATACCGTTGCTGTTAACTCCGGCACAGATGCTTTGGTGATTGGTTTACGCGCCCTGGGTATTGGAATGGGGGATGAGGTAATTACTACCCCCTTTTCTTTTTTTGCTACGGCTGAATCTATCAGTAATGTGGGTGCAAAGCCAATCTTTGCTGATATTGAACCCCAAAGTTTTAACATTGACCCAGAAGCTATCAGGAAACATATTACATCTAAGACCAAGGCGATTATGCCTGTGCATCTCTATGGTAATCCCGCCGCTATGGGGCAAATTATGGATATTGCCCAGGAGTATGGGTTAAAGGTGATTGAAGATTGCGCTCAGTCCTTTGGAGCCAGGTATTACGGCGGCTGTCCTGGGTGTGAGGAGAATTGTCAAGAAAGTACTAGGGATGCTATTCAAGGTAAGTTTACCGGAACTATTGGTGATGTAGGTGCTTATTCCTTTTTCCCTTCTAAGAATTTGGGCTGTTATGGGGATGGGGGTATGGTAGTGACAAATGATGACCAAGTAGCAGAATTAGCCCGGATGTTGCGAGTACATGGGGCAAAAAAGAAATATCACAATGAGATATTAGGTTACAATTCCCGGTTAGATACCCTGCAAGCGGCGATTTTACGGGTGAAGTTACAGTATATTGATCAGTGGAATGAGGGCAGAAGAAAAGTTGCTCAAGTCTATAATGATCTCTTGGCTAATATTCCTGATATTGTAACACCTATGATTAGGGATGGTCATGTGTTTCATCAATATACTATCAGGGTGCTTAATGGCAAAAGAGATTCAATAAAGGAATATCTGGCATCTGAGGGTATTGGTTCGATGGTTTATTATCCTATTCCTCAGGATCAACTTCCTATTTATCAAGGGCAATATCCCATACGTCCAGTTAGTGAGATGTTAGCAGCAGAGGTTTTAAGTCTCCCAATTTGGACAGAGATAACTAAGAGCGAACAGCTACAGGTAGTAGATACCATTGTTGCTAAAACAAAAAATTAAAATTAGTAATTTTGCTTACCAGGTGACAAAACAGCTTGTTTCATAAGGGATAAGGGATAAAGCCTGAAAGCCGCGTTGAAAAAAGAGGCGTTTGTGGGCATTAAGAGCAATTAAGTTCAGGGCTAAATTAGCCCATAATTCCATGCCTGCCATAAATCCATAGAGGACTTTGCTCGTGCTATTCGCGGTCATTGGGGTATCGAAAATAAACTTCACTGGGTTAAGGATGTAGTCCAACAATGAAGATGATTAGAAAATACGTCTGCGTAATGCCCCTGCAAATGTCTCCATTTTCAGAACAATTGTTTTCAACCTACTCCGGCGAAATGGTCATGATTCCATGACTGTTGCTCAAAGATTTATCTCCCCTAATATTGACAAAATCATACTCCTTATGAAATTAAACAGCCTTACCTTATCACCCGATAAGTTTATCTTCAGAAGACTTAATGCTGAAAAAATATGTTATGTCTCGGAAAACATTGACAATTCTACTACTTTATGTCGGCTTAACTTTTCCTTCTTGTTGTTCAAACAACTTTGTCCCTTTAGGAAAAAATTCTTCTATTCCTCCTAGAAATCGACTAACAGAAAACTCCAGTAAATTCAGTGATTATAATTTTACTTTAAAGCATTATAAGCTAACTACTCCTATTACTGATTCTGAGAGAGTACAATGGAATAATTCTGTTAAGCCACTACTGGTAGATAGTACATGGAGTTCCCCTTATAATACTGGGCACATTTTAATGGTGCCCCTTTATGTTTCTTTTCTTTCAAAGGAAAAAGATTGGCTCAGTGACTTTGATAATTATTTTCGAGAATTTACTAAAAGCTATCCTACTTCAAATTTAAAAAACAAACCTGATAAAAGCCCATTGGCTAAGTTACATTTTCTATATCTAGCTTCAGAATATTTAGCTTTAAACAAAGAAGCTAATCGTCCAATTCCTCAACAAAAACTATTAAATATTATACAAGCTGAATTTCTTTCAGTTTGGAATCTGCCTGCTTGGCAGTGGGAGCGTTGTCCTTTTAAAAACATGGAGAAAAGGTTAAGGTGGAAATTGTCTAATTTTTCTGTCAAAAGAACCTATTATCGAGCCATTATTGACGAGGAAATGTTCACATTAGCCATTGGTGCTAATTTAAGATTTATTTTACAGGAAGAAAGTCCGGAGATATTAAACAACAGTCTTGATATAGCCTATGAAGTTCTAACAAAAGAAGTTCATTTTATCAATACCTTAGGCAAAAAATGGCTCTTCCAACCAGGGGTTTGGTCAGATCACCGGGATTATGCATATGCTGGCTGGGATAATAATTTGTCAAAATTGACCTCTAAAAGGCCAGTTGCCGGAATTGCGGGAGATTCTTCCCATGCCCATCGTTGGCCAGTGTGGCTAATTTCCTTTCAGCGCGGATTTCAATCTCGAAAGCAAAAACAGCGCGTAGAATACATAAGGAAATTAAGAGAAGGATTGGCCGAACAGTTTACTGAGATAGTGTTAGTTCCGCCTACCAGGCAAGTACCCTATTACCGAACAAAGAACTTTATGGATGGTCAAAATGGAGTATATCGTTATGATAATCATAACGATAAAGATCCTACTTGGAGAGGCTACGGTAGTTGGGAGTTATCTGGAACGATGCTGTTGGGCTGGTGGTCTTATCTACCGGATCCGTCCATTAGTAAAGTCTATTGTAATTTAGCATCATTTTATCCAGAAAGAATATCGAAAAATATACTTTCAAAGCTTCCAACCTACACAGTTAAAGGACGTGAAAATCCATTGAAACTAATAAATAAGCTTGCTTGTGCGACATTATATATACCCTAGTATTTTCAATTGTCTAGTATTTTCAATTGTTTAGATGACACTAAAGTTATCACATTTCCTAAGCAATACCATCACAGTCTTAATGGGGACACTTGTATCTCTGATGATTCCGATGGTCTCATTGCCGTGAAATATGAGTTTATGATCTCAAAGGCAGGTTCAAAATGTTTATGGGCGATCGCCTTTTATTTGTGATATCAAACAGAGTCCAAAATCATCATAATCAAACATCTTTGGATAATACATTAAACAATATCTCCCAGAGATTGAGGGGGTAACGTTTATGTTTTTCAAGTTTTCTCCCTTCTGGCATAGTGTATATACGGTTGTAAGTGGTACTGTAATAGCTCAAGCTATACCTATGATAGCTTTATTGGCACTGACTCGGATTGTAAATACTGCGGATTTAGGTAACTTTTTTTTATGGTTTGCTGCTTCTTCTATACCTATGTTGTTAGCTAGTGCTAGTATTGATAAAGCGATTTTTTTAGCAGATAAATATGATGATATTACTAATCTGCTAAAATTGAACTTTTTTATTAGCTCTATTGTGGCATTACTAACTTTTGTTATTATCTCAGTATTGAAAATAACGGGGGATTCAGTGGTTAGTGATGTGATAAAGGATTATGCAGCAAGTTTCGCCACCTATTCCTTTATCATGTCACTCCAAAAAAATTTACAGTCAGTAATAATTTATAGGTCAGAATTTAAATTATTGAATAAATCAAAACTTACCCTAGCGGGATCTGTTGCCTTGGGACAACTCGTTACTGGACTGTTGGGACTGGGTATTAAAGGACTAATTTATTCGACCGTATTGTTATCTGGACTATCTACTTTATTGGTAATGCAATGGCTCAATATTTCATTCACTAAACTTTGTACTAGTATTTCTCTTCCAACTTTGAAACATACATTGCTTGAGAATTATAAATTTATAGTGTTTTCCTTACCTGCTGAACTAATCAATCTTGTCGCCAGCCAGATCCCAATTTTTACAATTTCCGCAAGGTTCGGTGCAGTGCATGTAGCAATGTATTCGCTTGTTTTACGTGTTATGGCTGTACCTATTGGACTACTAGGAAACTCAGTGCTGACCGTTTTCAAAGACCAAGCTGCCAGAGATTTCCGTGAGCAAGGTAACTGTAAATATATTTATGTGAAGACCCTGAAGTATCTAAGCATATTATCGTGCTTACCATTTTTATTGCTATATTTATTTGGACATTCTGCCTTTAAGCTACTATTTGGAGAAGAATTCGGAATGGCAGGCGAGTACGCCTCCACACTAGCGATTGTATACTTTTTTATCTTCATATCTTCCCCTCTCAGTTACGTCCTATTTTTTTCCGATCAAGGTAAATTAATCAACTTATTTAGCCAAATAACTTACTGTTTAATCGTAATGTTTATTTTTACTTACGCTGATTCCATGGATAATGCAATTTTCCACTATGCTATTTTTGGTTCCGTTTATTATTTGATATATTTGTTCCTATCATATCGTACTGCTCTAGGTTTTCAACCTAAAAACTCCTGATCTAATGTTTTTTATGTCCCAATGTTCTTTATGTCCCATATTATACTCCTCTCTTAGTAATAAGACTTTACGGTGAACCACCCAAGCTACTGAAAATTACTGTGTTATTAAGACAAATCAAAGGCTGACTCACGAAAGCCTGGGTGTTTAGTTGAGATAACCTCTTGTTTATTTGTAACACCTTTATTTGTAACACCAGAAAAAATGGAAAACGTAGCTAGTAAAATTCGAATCAAATCTGAGATTTTTAAAGTCATAATATTGTACATAATATATTTTGCGTGTCTTCTATGGGTTTATTCCAGCTATTTTGTCATCACCTATGGATACCAGGGTTTCAGAGATAGTCTGAACCTGAGCAACCTACCGTTATCTGTATCCATCCTATCACTTCTGACCTTTTTTGCTGGCACCCAGAAAAAACCTTCTGTTGTATTTCTTCACTTCAGTTTATTGTTTATTGTTACTCCATCACTAACTCTTTTCTGTGGAGCCGACGTTCAAAGTGATTTTATTTTCGTGACAGTATCAGCACATTGCCTGCTCTCAGCTTCTACTTACATCCCTATTCCGAAGCTAAAATTACCTAATATTAGTAGTCAAAAAATGCAAACGTATTTATTGTTGTTATCAGTACTGCTTATCGCTTCTATGTTACTGTTTGGAGGCAGTAGATATTTAAATTTTGATTTGACTAAAGTGTATGATTTCAGGAGAGAAGCTGCGGCAAATTTGCCCGCCATATACGCCTATTTGTCTCCCAACCTGGGGCAGATAATTATTCCGACAGGAATCAGTATTGCAATTTTAAATAAGCGTTGGCAGGCGGTATTCACTTTAATGGTTTGTGCAATATTCATCTTCGGACTTACATCCCACAAGGGTCCTTTATTTTATCCTTTACTTGTCATCTTGATATATTTGTTCTCTCAAAGACAAAGGTTCTTTACTTACTTAGTTTTATTATTAATATTAATAGTATTGTTGAGTGGAGTTGACCTGTTATTACTACAACAAGCTTCTGGCGAAAATATATTGTCTGGTTGGTTCTCAAGCCTAGCTATGCAAAGGACAATCATGGTTCCTGCATATTTAAACTGGGCTTACTTTGACTTTTTTTCGGACACCAATAAATATTACTACTGGTCAGATTCTATACTGTCACTGGGAATGTTAAGTTCTCCCTACGATTTATCTATACCGTATCTTATCGGTTACTATTACGCTGGAGGATCACATGCCAATACAGGTTGGATTGGCAGTGGTTATGCTCAGGCTGGACTAATTGGGGTTTATTTGTATTCAATTTTGATGGGCTTATGTTTTTCTTACCTGAACTCCATGGGCAAGAAAATTGGTAATTCGTTGGTGATATCAATATTCGCGATACCTGCCTTGACAATGATTACATCTGCCGACTTACCCACAATGTTACTAACTCATGGTTTGCTGATAGCTCTCATACTAGTTACCATACTCAAAAAGGACAATTACAGAAAAGCACTTGGAACTGATAGATTATCAAACTGTCAATAATAATTTACTACCTGGTCAGGGCTAAAATAATCATGTGTGGAATTTTTGGTGTCATTTCTCAGTCGAAAAATATTAAAGATTTGCTTCTAAGGGCTGAACTAATTCAAAGGCATCGGGGACCTGATTATCAGGGTTCGTATCATTGTGAAATTAAAAGTTGGCAAATTGGATTAGGACATCAAAGACTTTCCATTTTAGATTTAAGTGAATTGGGAAATCAGCCCATGGTTTCCTATAGTAAAAATAGTTATATTGTTTTCAATGGTGAAATATACAATTATTTAGAAATTCGTCAAGAGCTAAAGTCACTAGGCTACTCTTTCCATACTGATTCAGACACTGAGGTGTTAATAACATCTTTGGAACACTGGGGAATAGAAATTACTATATCTAAACTTAATGGGATGTGGTCTTTCGCCTGGTTGAATCTGAAAACTCAGAAGTTGATTTTGTGTAGGGATAGAATAGGTATTAAACCTTTATATTATTCGATAGTAGATAAATGTTTATACTTCGCATCAGAAGTTAAGACAATTTTAGAGGTGAGTAACCGTAGATTTGCGATTAATTTTCAAGTCGTGGGGGAATATTTACTCCAATCTCTTCTGGAAAGTAATAATCAGAGTTTTTTTCAAGGAATTGATAAGATTGATCCAGGAACTTATGCTGTATTTGATTTATCACAGGATAATCTGCAGCTAACTTTAACACGGTACTGGTCAATAAAAAGGCAAGAAGTAAAATTTAATTCTGAAACAGAAATCATCGAGAAAGTGAGGGAACTTTTCTTTGATGCTGTTCGATTAAGATTAAGAAGTGATGTTCCTATTGGGGTTTTGTTATCCGGAGGGGTTGATTCGTCTGCAATTGCAGCAGTCATGCAAAATATTTTGGGTAAGGATGCGAATTTAAGTCTCTTATCATCTGTTAGTAATGATCCACGATTTGATGAGTCATACTTTATTGACATCATGGGGGGTCATTTAGGCAAGGAGGTTAATAGGCTAACTTTAGATTTGCAACCTAGTCGAGCTTTTGAACTCTTAGAAAGAGCTTGCTGGCACAATGATCAACCTATTGGTGGATTTTCCAATGTTGCTCATTTTTTGCTTATGGAGCAGGCAAAAAACTTAGGAATCACTGTTATTTTAAGCGGACAGGGTGCAGATGAGTTGCTATGTGGATACAGAAAATACACAGGCTTTTATCTACAATATTTGGCGAGAGAAAAACAATATGTAAGGATGTTCAAAACATTAGCTGCATTCATCACCAACAAAACTATTATTAACCAGTTCTCTTTTGCCGATGCGAAGAGATATTTACCTAACCTATTCTTCAATCGTCAAGAAATAAATATTTCTGGTTTTGCTCTGAAAGATTTTGTTAGTCAACCATTAGGTTTATCTATGGGAATGACAGTAATAGATAGGCAAGTTTCTGATATAGAAAGATTTTCTGTGCCTGCATTACTACACTATGAAGATAGAATGTCTATGGCATGGTCGAGAGAAATCAGAGTTCCCTTTTTGGATTATCGACTGGTCGATATGTTGAGTAATTTACCAATAGAACTAAAATTAAGGAGCGGATGGACTAAATATATTTTTCGTAGAGCTCTTTCTCCATTCTTGCCGCAAGAAATTGCGTGGAGGAAAGATAAACAAGGCTTTATTAACCCTGAAAGTCAATGGCTAAAATCATCCCTAAAAGCAGAAGTTTTAAATTATTTTGAGGAGGATAGTTTGATTTTTAAACATCAGATTATTGACCGTAATAAATTAATAGAAAAATATAACAAGTACTGCCAAGTTAATAACAATTCTGTTGCTTATAGGGATATATTTAATCCATTATCTTTAGAAATTTGGCTCAGAAAGTATCAAACATACATTAGCAGCTAGTTATTGAATCATCAAAAAACTTCTACAATGAACTCTACTTTTTCTAATTCTTCAAATAGAACTGTTTGTCATTTGACTTCTGTGCACCCTTGGCACGATATTCGCATCTTCATTAAAGAGTGTACATCTTTAGCTGCTTCTGAATATACTACCTATTTGGTTGCTCCTAATGCACCTAATAAAGCTAAGAATTTAGTTAATTTGCAGGAAGTTAAGAAGTTTAAAGGTAGTCGTATATTACGGGTTACCAAAACTGTTTGGGATGCTTATAAGAAAGCTATATCAATTGACGCTGATCTTTATCATTTTCATGATCCAGAATTAATCCTCATAGGGCTAATCCTTAAAAGTCGAAATAAAAAAGTCATCTATGATGTTCATGAGGATGTGCCAAGGGATATTCTCACAAAAGATTGGATACCTACTCCATTTCGTAACCTTACGGCTTTAGCTTTTGAAAAACTGGAAAATTTTGCTGCCCCCAAGTTTGATGCCATTGTTACCGCTACACCATTTATTCGGCAGCGATTTTTAAAGTTAAATCCCTTAACGATTGACATTAATAACTACCCTATATTAACAGAATTAGTGACACCAGAATCGTCTTCACCGGAAAAGGAAAGAAGCGTTTGTTACGTGGGGGGTATTTGCCAAATTCGAGGAATCTTGGAAATGGTGCAAGCTATTGGTATGACAAATGCCACCTTACTACTGGGGGGAACCTTTAGCAATGCAGGTGAAAAAGCTAAGGCAGAGTCTTTAACTGGATGGCAAAATGTTCGATCACTAGGCCAATTAAACAGGCAAGAGGTTGCTGATGTTTTATCTCGCTCAGTAGCTGGTTTAGTTCTTTTTCATCCAGCACCCAATCATGTGGATGCACAGCCTAATAAAATGTTTGAGTACATGTCAGCGGGGATTCCAGTCATTGCCTCTAACTTTCCCCTCTGGCGGGAAATTATTGAAGGTAATAACTGTGGGATTTGTGTTGATCCCCTAAATCCCCAAGAAATTAGCGAAGCTATCCAATATTTAATCAATCATCCCCAAGCTGCGGCGGAAATGGGGAAAAATGGACGCGAAGCAGTAGAAACTAAATATAACTGGGAGCAGGAATCCCAAAAACTACTATCCCTTTACCAAGAGATTTTACCAACCCAACCATGAAAATTTTGACCATTGTGGGAGCTAGACCACAATTTATCAAAGCCGCAACGGTCTCCCGTGCCATTAAGGAATATTCAGACTCCCATATTCAAGAAATCCTAGTCCATACCGGTCAACATTACGACGTTAATATGTCTGATGTCTTTTTCACCGAAATGCAAATTCCCTCACCCCAATATCATCTGGGAATTGGCGGTGGTTCCCACGGCGCAATGACCGGTCAAATGCTCTCAAAAATTGAGCAAGTGCTGCTGAAGGAAACCCCCGATGTAGTTCTAGTATATGGTGACACTAACTCCACCTTAGCTGGGGCATTGGCAGCGGCTAAACTCCATATTCCTGTAGCTCATGTGGAAGCGGGGTTACGTTCCTTCAATCGCCAAATGCCAGAAGAAATTAATCGAGTTCTTACTGATCACATTTCTCATTGGTTATTTTGTCCCACCCACACTGCAATTGCTAATTTAGCACAGGAAGGAATTGTTGACAGTAGTTCAAACCGGGTGTGTCATGTTGGAGATGTCATGTATGATGCTGCTCTGTTTTACCGGAATATTGCCCAAGCCACCGATGCCACCAACCAGTTAATCAGTGAACTAAATGGTCAATTTTATCTAGCTACGATTCACAGAGCGGAAAATACAGATAACCCTGATCGTCTTGATCATATTCTGCAAGCTTTAAACTTGATTTCTCAAACAACTCCTGTGGTTCTCCCTTTGCATCCCCGAACCCGCAAGTTATTAGAACAGACACAATTTAATCATATTCGGTTTCTAGAACCTGTAGGTTATTTTGATATGATTACTTTGTTAAGTCATTGTCAGGGAGTTTTTACCGATAGCGGTGGAGTGCAAAAAGAAGCATATTTTTTCCGTAAGCCCTGTGTGACTTTACGCGAGGAGACCGAATGGGTGGAATTAGTGAAGTGTGGTGTTAATGTATTAACAGGGTCTAGTTTTGAGAAGATTATAGATGCCGAAAAACATATTTATAACTCTGAATTTGATTATTCCCAAGAACTTTATGGGAGTGGTAACTCCAGCTACAAAATAGTAGAAATACTCAGTCAAAAGATGTAACTTTTACAATTTAATTTTTACCTAGTCTTACCTCAGTTAACCAATTAGTTTATACAACTCTAACAGAATTATGAACTGGAAATTAAAAGCCAAAATACAGAATCTAGTCAGTCTTCTCCCCCCAAATATCTCCTATTCTACCTATTACTGGATACAAAGAAACTTTGGCTCTTTAAAAAAGAATAAGCTTAATCCCATGAGCAGACTACAAGCGGGGATGGAAACTTGTAAACACATTGAAAATGTCGGTCAATCACCTGTAGGGACTACATTTTTAGAGGTAGGTACAGGAAGGAGAATTAATACTCCTCTAGCATTTTGGCTGTTAGGAGCAGAAAGAATTATTACTGTTGATTTAGTTCTCTGAACAAAATCACTTTAGACTCTTTCTTTTCACAAAAAGATACAGAGATACTTAGTATTACATCAGCATATATCGTTGCTCATTTTTAGCTTCTTCCTTATTTTATTATAAGTAATAAGCAAGTATAAATCACATAGCAAGAATCTCTTAAACTTAATTTATGAAAGTTTGGCTTATTCAACGTTCCGAATCTACACCTCATGATGGCCTTGGCGATGCTAGAATTATGAGAACAGGTATGATTGCCAAGGTGCTGGCTGAACGCGGCCATACAGTTATATGGTGGACATCAACTTTTAATCATTTTAAGCATTGCCATAGATATAAAACAGATACTCGTGTAGAAGTATCGAATAACTATCATATCCAATATGTCCGAGGTTTTGGTTATCAAAAAAACCTTTCCATATCCAGGATAATAGACAACATTTTGATGGCAAGAAGGTTTAAATTACTTGCTTATAAAGACACTGATAAACCAGATATAATTCTGGCTTCTGTTCCAACTATAGAATTGGCTAGGGAAGCAGTCCAGTACGGTTTAAAGTTCGGTATTCCAGTTGTTCTCGATATTCGTGATTTATGGCCAGACGTAATTTATGACTTTTTCCCGACTTACCTTAGGTCTTTGCTGAGTCTAGCTTTTATTCCCATGGTGTGGCAATTAAAACAAGCCTGTAGTCATGCAACGGGTATTGTTGGTTTGACTGATGCTTTTGTCGATTGGGGAATTGCTCATGCTGACCGCCCTAGAAATACAAATGATAGGGTGTTTAGGATGGGATATTGGTCGGAAAAGGAATTAACAGATAAACACGAAGAATTTTCTTATAATTTTTGGCAAAGTCAGGAAATTGAGAAGAATGACGATTGTCTTTTGGTAATTTTTTTGGGTACGCTGGGTCAATCTTTTGATCTAATTCCAATAATAGAGGCAGCCAAAATATTACAAGAGAAAAAGTCAAACGCAAAATTCATTATTTGTGGTTCTGGAGTAAAGCTTACATTTTGGCAAAATCAGGCTGGCAATCTCAGTAATATTCACTTTACAGGTTGGATTGATAAACATGAAATTATCACCCTATTAAAAATAGCAGATATTGGACTTGCTCCCTACATTAACTCCATTAACTATGCTGATACTCCTGGAAATAAACCAGGTGAATACATGTCTGGTGGTTTGGCAATAGCATTAAGTCTGGATAACGGTAGTCTTTATGATATCATTCATGAATATGAATGTGGTTTTAGCTATCATAATTCTCCAGAATTGCTAGCTTCTGAACTCGATCAATTATCAAAAAACCGCGAACGGTTAGAAACAATGAAAAAAAATTCCATCGCGACATTTAAAAACTTGTTTGATGCCAAAGTTGTTTACAATGAATTGGCTGAATACCTAGAAAGCTTTGTTTCATCAGAAAATTAGTAGAAGTTACATCAGTGATACATATGCCAAACTCCCATATCTCCACCGTCTCTAACATTAATTACAATCCATCTCTTGTGGCTAAAATAGCTAAATTGATAATTCCTATTTTGGCTAAAATCTTACCTGCTAGTATCTATAAGTTAGTCTACGATTTTCTCTACCGCACTTATCAAGTTTTGCTTCGCTATCTTTATGGAGTCAAAGCTTTCGCCGCTGGTATTTATGGAGATAAATCTCTCAGGATGAAAACATCTCTTACTTGGAAACTCTTACCCTACACAATGGGCGGTAGTAAGGCTCTAGAAAATGCTTTTGAAGTAACTGCATTAGCTGAATTGAGAAATCTACCCGGGGCAATTGTAGAGTGTGGCGTTGCCCAAGGTGGAACATCGGCAATGATGGCTTTAACTAATAGATTACTGGGTCAACAGACGCGACAAAAATGGTTATTTGACTCCTACGAAGGCTTACCAGAACCCACTGCTGAAGATTACGAAGGGGGTAAAGCGGGTAACTTTATCCGTCCCCTCCCCAAAGGCTCCTGTTTAGGAACCATAGAACAAGTAAGTGAACTTATGTTTGACAAGCTGGGCTTTCCTCAAGCAGAAACTCATCTGGTTAAAGGGTGGTTTCAAGATACTGTTCCAGCCTATCGCCAGCAAGTGGGTGAAATAGCAGTTTTACGACTAGATGGCGACTGGTATGAGTCAACCAAAGTACCTCTAGAAAACTTTTATGACCTTGTGGTTACTGGCGGTTTGATCATTGTCGATGATTACGCTACCTGTTTTGGTTCCCGTAAAGCTGTTGATGAATTTCGCTCTGTTCACAATATTACTCATCCCCTCAAAGCCGATGGACGAGGAGGAGTATGGTTCGAGAAGTAACCCAGATATTTATCACTGACACTTTCTTCTACCATGGAACTATACCAATTAAGTAATACTAATTTAACTATTTCCCGAATCATTTTTGGTTGTGAACCCCTTGGGGGGACTGACTGGGGAAAAGTTGATGAGCAACAACTAGAGCAAGCCGTGACTAAAGCCTTGGACTTAGGTATTAACTGCTTTGATGTTGCCGATGTCTATGGTTTAGGTCGGGCGGAAGAAAGACTAGCAGAAATTTTGGGAGCTAAAAGACATGAGGTCGTTATTATCTCCAAGTTTGGGGTTAATTGGCAACCTCCCCTAGGAAAAAATCGCGCTCATACTTTTCTTGACTCCAGCCCCCATAGAGTCATCACTGCACTGGAAAATAGTTTGAGGCGGCTAAAACTTGACTGGATTCCTATCTATTTGATTCATTGGCCTGATCCCAACACTCCCATTGAAGACACCATAGAAGCACTGTGTAAATGTCAATCAATGGGCAAAATCCAACATTTTGGAGTTTCTAATTTTCCCCTGCCATTGTTACAGCAAGCTCATAGCTGGCATAAAATACCCTTTGTTGAACTGCAATACAACTTGGTTGACCGTAGCTCAGAAATAGAACTACTTCCTTACTGCCTTACAGAACACATTAACGTCTTTGCCTACGGGTCACTGGCACAAGGCCTACTTACGGGTAAGTATGATGTAAACACAAAATTCAGTCAAGATGATCGTCGGCATCGTTTACCCCATTTCCAACCAGATACCTTAGCAAAAAACTTGTCAATTATTGACAAGTTAAACAAATTAAGTGAAATTCATAACAAAAAAGTATCACAGGTTGCCATTCGCTGGCTTCTTGACCAACCTGGTGTGTCCGCTGCCATTGTTGGTGCTAAAACTCCTGAGCAAACTGAGATGAACATTGCTGCCCTTGGTTGGCATCTCTCAAAACAAGATCAAGAATACCTTAATTCCAATCAAAACTATTAGAAAAGTGAGAAGTGAAAAACTAGCACAGCAAATCCGTAAACACGCACTGAGAATGACCAGTTTAGGAAAAAGCTCCCATATTGGTTCTGTATTCTCCATAGCTGATATTCTTGCGGTCTTATATGGGGAAATTCTTCAGGTTGACCCTCAGAACCCAACTTGGTCAGCAAGAGATCGTTTTATACTTAGCAAAGGCCATGCCGGAGCAGGAGTGTACGCAGTTCTAGCAGAACGGGGCTTTTTCCCTGTTGAGAAACTAAACACTCATTATCAAGATGGTTCTGACCTTAGTGGTCATGTTTCTCATAAGGGTATTCCCGGTGTTGAGTTTTCCACCGGTTCCTTGGGACATGGACTTCCTGTCGGTGCGGGAATGGCCTATCGGGCTAAACTTGATGACCTCAGCCATAGGGTTTTTGTCTTACTCAGTGATGGAGAGTGTGATGAGGGATCTAACTGGGAAGCGATTCTTTTTGCTGCTCATCATCATCTTGATAACTTAGTTGCAATCATAGATTACAATAAGCTTCAAAGTATTACAACGATCAAAGAAACCCTTAACTTAGAACCCTTTGCTGACAAATGGCGTAGTTTTGGGTGGGCGGTTCAAGAAATTGACGGACATGATCATTCAGCAATTCAATCGGCTTGCTTAAAAATTCCCTTTGAGCTTGGCATACCTAATTGTATAATTGCCCACACCACTAAAGGGAAAGGAGTTTCCTTTATGGAAGATTCTGTACTTTGGCATTATCGTTCCGCCCAAGGAGAAGAATATGAAAAAGCTCTACAGGAGTTGAACTCACAACTATGAGAAATGCTTTTATCCAGCGTTTGTTGGAATTAGCGGAGTCTGATCCAAGAATCATGTTACTTACTGGTGATCTTGGTTTTGGAGTATTTGAGAAATTTGCTCAACGTTACCCCAAACAATTTCTCAATGTGGGCGTAGCAGAACAAAACTTAACAGGTTTAGCGACGGGGTTAGCGTTGGAAGGACGAATACCCTTTACCTATTCCCTTGCCAATTTTCCTACACTGCGTTGTTTAGAACAAATCCGCAATGATGCTTGTTATCACAACGCCAATGTGAAAATTGTCTGTATGGGTGGCGGCTTTAGCTATGGTGCATTGGGAATTTCTCATCATGCTACTGAAGATTTGAGCATTCTCAGAGCCTTACCAGATATAACAATAGTTGCTCCCGGTGATGACTGGGAGGCATCTGAAGCTACTTCATCCTTAGCCAATACCCAAGGCACATGTTACCTGCGACTTGATAAAAGCAGCGCAGGAATGACTAATCAACATCAAGAAGTATTTACACTAGGTAAAGCTAGGAAGTTGCGTGATGGTAGTGACATCACATTGATTAGTATTGGTGGTATCCTGAATGAAACCTTGAAAGCTGCAAAACTATTGGCAGAAAAAGGAATAGAGTCTCGCGTTATCAGTTTACATACACTGAAACCACTGGATAAAGAAGTCATATTTGATGCAGCGAAAAACACAAGAGGTATTGTGACAATTGAAGAAAATACCATTCAAGGTGGCTTAGGGGGAGCAGTAGCGGAAGTTTGTTTGGAAAACGGTATTATTCCCCAGATTTTTTGCAGAATAGGTTTACCAGACTGTTTTTCGTCTCTTGTGGGCAGTCAAGATTATTTGCGATCGCAATACAAAATGAGTGCTGAACACATATATAACAAACTTCTTATGAGATTAAATTCAACCGATAAACAAAAATAAAAACATATGAAAAGATTGTTTGACACAGTTGCCTCTACAGTTGGATTACTTCTGTGTTTTCCCGTTTTCCTGGTTGCAGGTACTCTGATTTGGTTGCAGGACTTTTGTTCTCCCTTGTATGTAGCAACTAGAATTGGTCTCAAAGGTAAGCCTTTTCAGATGCTCAAATTGCGATCAATGGTTGTTAATGCTGATCGTATAGGGGTTGATTCAACTTCAGCTAATGATCCGAGAATTACGCGGGTTGGTCACTTTATCCGCAGGTATAAGCTGGATGAACTATCTCAACTTTGGAATGTCCTCAAAGGGGAGATGAGCTTGGTAGGTCCACGCCCGAATGTGCGACGAGAAGTGAACCTGTACACAAGCACAGAAATGAAATTACTTTCCGTGAAGCCTGGTATTACAGATATATCCTCAATCGTTTTCTCCGATCTCGGTGAAATACTGAGAAACCACTCAGATCCTGACATTGCTTATAATCAGCTAGTTCGTCCTTGGAAGAGTAGATTAAGCTTGATTTATATAGAAAATCAGTCATTTGTATTGGATATAAAACTGATTCTAATTACTGTCATGAGCATATTCTCTCGCAGATTAGCACTAAGAGAAGTTACCAAAATTTTAGTAAATTTGCAGGTAGACAAGCAACTTATTCAAATTGCCTCTAGACAAACAGAGCTTTATCCTTTTCCTCCACCGGGAGCTACAGAAATTGTCATCTCTCGTGAGCATGTATATTGAATATGGAATGCCCGTTGGTACTATTAAGTTATAACTTAAAAAGTTATAACTTAATAGTACCAACCAAATATGAGTAAACAAGTGATCGCCTACCAAATATCTTACCGGGTGACAAGGAGGCTAAACAGCTTGTCTCATAAGGAAAAGAGCCTGAAAACCACGTTGAAAAAATAAGCGTTTATGAGGTTTGAGAGCAATTAAATTGAGAGCTAAATCAGCCCACAAATCCATGCCATAAAT
>NZ_BJCE01000054.1:0-26381 GCF_005402885.1 Sphaerospermopsis reniformis | reverse complement strand
ATCTCTGCAAGTCTTTTTCCATTATCAAGTGGTTGTTTAAATTTTTTACGAATCACCAAACATTTGATTTTCCCAAACTGCTTCATTATGTTCCCTGTTCATAACTCATTTAGGATTGCTATATAATAGATAAAAAAAGTGGAGAAATTCAAGTAGAAAATGCTAATAAATACAAAGAAAAGATAGAAATTAATAAAAAAAAACAACAGAATACAGTGAAAAATGATAAAGAAATGCAGGATACTGAACACTTAAAAGTACATGAGGAACAAGTTATAAAACAGACAGATAAACCGATTGAAGAAATTAGACAAGAAAAACGTGATTACCCTTACCTAAAATTAAATCTAAAAAATGAGAATTGTCCTAATCCTGTAAAAGTTGCCTTTAGCTTTACTGGTCTAGATAACATATCAAAAACTCAAGGCTGGTTTATTGTTAACCGAGAATTAAAACCTATACCTCTTGATGCTGAGAAAACATCTAAAAACATATATTTATATGCTAAAACTAAATATAATGGTACTACAGTTATATGGAAACCTCAAATAATAAATCTTAGAAAAAGGTTAGTTTCTGATAGTGATTTTAATTATATTGACAGACAAAATAACGATAAAAATAAAGATAACAAGGAAATAGTCGAATTTTACGAAGTTCAAGTTGATGATAGTAAAGAAGTAACAAACAGAGTTTTCAAATGCAGTTCTGGAAAAACTCTAGATTTAGTAAATGCTGACGAACAATCATAATTGTAGGATAAAATGGATGCTAATCAACTTATAAATACAGTTCTACGCCAACGCTATAGAATCTTAAATAGTTTGGGAAGCGGCGCGTTTGGTGACAACTATCTCTGTGAAGATTTAGATTTACCTACTCATCCCAAATGTGTGGTAAAACACCTGAAACCAAAAAATCCCCAACCAGAAGTTTTAATAGTTGCTAGACGGCTATTTGAGAACGAAGCAGCAACCTTATACCGTTTAGGAAAACTTAGCAACCAAATACCTAAATTATTGGCATACTTTGAGGAAAATGGCGAATTTTATCTAGTGCAAGAATTTATAGATGGCTATGATTTATCCACAGAAATAATTCCTGGTAGTCCTTGGAGTGAAAGTCAAGTTATTAAACTATTGCAGGAAATTCTACAAGTTTTAAAAGTTGTTCATCAACAGAATATTATTCATCGTGATATTAAACCCCAAAACTTGATGCGTCGCCGTAAAGACGGAAAGATTATGCTAATTGATTTTGGGTCAGTCAAAGAAATTAAAGGTTTGACGACTGATGCTACAGGACAAGTGACTTCGACTATAATTATTGGTTCTAACGGTTATATGCCAAATGAACAGGCTAATTCTAAGCCAAAATTATGTAGTGATATTTATGCAGTCGGAGTTATTGGTATTCAAGCTTTAACTGGTAAGTTGCCTCGGAATTTTCTAGAAGATCCTAACAGTGGAGAAATCATTTGGCGAAATGAGGCTAATGTCAGCAATAGACTAGCTGATATTTTAACCAAAATGGTGGCTTACAACTTTAGCAAGCGATACCAAACAGCAGCAGAGTTTTTAGAGGTATTGCTTGCTTTGTCTCCAGTCAGATCAGAAACGGTACATAAATGGACATGGCTATCTAATAATAGAAAAATTATAGCTGGAGTAGGTATTACAGTAGGAATATTTATAACTCTTACTATAACATTTGTAGCTGATTCTATTCAAAAAAATGCGGCAAATACCGTGTTAACCGAAAATTCTGTTCAACTACCTTGCGATTCTCAAGTATCTGTTCCCAGTTTATCAGCTACCCCAAATTCTACTTTTGAAGATGGTAGTAAATATTACGGTTCTTTAGATCAAAATAATCTATTTGTTGGCAAGGGAACTATGATATTTACTAACGGTAGTAGATATGATGGTGAGTTCAAAAATAGTAAGCGTTATGGTTGTGGAAGGTTTGTATATCCTGTAAATACGAGTTCTTATGAATACTATATTGGTCAATTTATAAATGATAAATTTAATGGTTTAGGAAAACTTGGGTGGAAAGATGGTAGTGAATATAGAGGACATTTCCGAGATGGTAAATGTGATGGTCAAGGAATATTTCAGTTCTCTGATGGATCTTTGAAGAGTGGAATTTGGCAAAATGGAGATTTGTTAGAAAGTAATATATCCTGCAATCGCTAGTAAATATAAAGATGGTATTTATCTATTCATAATTAATGCTGAAACTTAGTTATTATTTGTCATAAATCAACCTTGACAAGAAAAATGAATCAAAAATCTGCCAAGCAACGGAAATTTATTTTTACTCTAGCTTCCTTAATTTTTTTCACTGTCTATTTTAGTGTTGCTATTCTCCCAAAAATGACTTTGGGACAAATACAACCTACTCCTACTCCAGAAGTAACTTCTTCACCTACTCCAGAACCTACTCCAGAAGTAACTTCTTCACCTACTCCAGAAGCAACTTCTTCACCTACTCCAGAACCTACTCCAGAAGCAACTTCTTCACCAAAACCTTCAGCAAAACCAGTTAGAGGAAGAGGCTAAAAATTACTTATTTCGTCATAAGCTGTTACACAGCTAAATTGTATAATCCTAATATTCTGAACTCTTGTAGAACAGGTATCTTGCCTGTTCCACTTATACAAATTAAATGCACAACAGCTTATTTAGGGGTTGCTAAATAATCAAAAAATTTGGGGATGACAGATAGCTGAAACTATTCCCTATTCCCCGTCTCCACGACAAGACTTTCTCAGCAACCCCTATTTAGTAATTTAGCTCCTGAAAATTCAGAGTTCAGACAATAACTAAATTCTGAGTCATTTCTATAAATTAAAGTTATTTAAACAACTAAAAAAGCTTGGTTGTATATTTTCTTTAATAAAGAATAATGATGAGTAATAGTGTTGATAAGCGTATTATTTTCAAGTTGACTTTGACTGTGATATTAACATTTTTTGGGCTGCAATCAATTGCTAATGCTCAAACAGAAGTTAATCAGCAGGAAAGCAACAATATCAATAATACTCAGCCAAATTCTACTCTAAGTATAAATTATCCCCAGGCGCAACCAGACCTTCCTAGAAAATCTATACGTAGGAAGCGGTTACTAATCAGGTCAGTGTCTCCTGTTCCGCTAACTATTCCTGATACTACAGAAGAAAATATTCATTTACTGCTCGTTCTGAAAGAACGAAGACTTTACGTATATCGTGGAGATATTCTACAAGCGAGTTACCCGGTGGCAATTGGTCAACCCCAGTGGGAAACACCTGTAGGCAAATTTAAAGTGCTGAATATGATTGAAAATCCAGCTTGGGAAAACCCTTTTGTTGAGAATAAACAGATTATTCCTCCAGGTTCGCAGAATCCTCTAGGAGAACGTTGGATTGGGTTTTGGAGTGATGGAAAAGACGAAATTGGATTTCACGGTACTTATCAGAGAGATTCAATAGGAAAAGCAGTTTCTCACGGTTGTGTTCGTTTGTATAATGAGGATGTGCTAAAACTATATGAAATAGTGAAAGTAGGAACACCTGTAATTGTAGTTCCCTAAAGAATCTTATTTTCTGTCACCTGTCACCAGCTTCCCCATCTCTACGCCCTAGTTCATAAATACCCGCACCCATACAGGCGAGTATACCTGTGCTAATTCCCCAACTCTCACCTAAACTAATTTCTAAACCCCAGTTAGATAATGCACCAAAGATGAAAAAAGGTACAATGCTAAAAAGTGAAGCGTAAAAAGCGTTTTGTGATTCTCTGGCTTTGCGGGTTTTTTCAAATTCTGTTTCACTGGTGTAAAGGAATCTTTCGGCAAAATTAAACCAGCGATTTAATTGATCTATTACCCATTCTCTGGTGGATGCTAAAGCTAAATATAAAGCTAAAGACCATAAACAAGCTCCAGCGATCGCAATTTTATCTAACTCAAATCTAAAGGGCAATATATCAAACATGGTATCAGGTAACTTGGCAATAATATTTAATATTACCTCTTAATATTACCTTAAATTCCTGGGTAAATCTACATCTTTGCAGCTTTTAACCCCAAAGTTGCCCTCAAATGACTACTTCTGTTGTCGCTGGGTGGGAAGATGAGGTGATAGGGCGGTAGCGGAAGTTAATAACCCTATCACCAGTCACCAGTCACCAGTCACCAATTACCATCTACCATCTAGATTTGCTACTGTAGAAGTAGTGCAAATTATGAAAATTCTTATCAGAGCAAAAATTATGACGGTATTTGAATCTAACAACCCCCGTTCCTACAGTCAAGAACAGGTGCAGCAAATTCTACAATTAGCGATCGCTCGTCAAACCGATGATCGTGATCAAGAATTTTCATATCAGCAAATTATCGAAATTGCTGCCGAGTTACAAATTTCACCAGAAGCAGTTAAACAAGCGGAATGTGATTGGATAGTCCAACAAAGCGAAGTACAACAACGCAAAGCTTTTGATCTTTACCGCCAAGGTAAATTTAAAAAGCGTCTGGGTAATTATGCAATTGTTAATAGTTTTTTCATACTTGTAGATTTGGTTGGTGGTGCTGGTCTTTCTTGGTCACTATACATTTTACTATTCTCTGGACTCACCATTGTACTTGATATTTGGAACACCTTTCAAAGCAAAGGTGAAGACTATGAAGCTGCTTTCCAAAAATGGAATCGTAAGCATCAAATTAAACAAACTATCAATACAGTTCTAAATAAATGGTTTAAAGCATTACAAACACATTAAAATTGGTAATAGGTAATGGGTAATGGGTAATGGGTAATTGGTGAGTGATTACTGCATTTAGTAGTATTGGTCTCAGAAATCAATAACATATAAATCAAAGATTGTCATGGCAATTTGACATGATTTTTGATTGAGCTTGCGGTATGATCAAAAGATATAAATAATGGCTCTTGTGGTTTTCCCATCTTCAGGAAAACAGAAGACATTTTAAAAACTTGGAATATAATAAGTAATTCCTCAATCCCTCACCAGGTTGATCTACCATTTCAGTCAGCAAGAAGCCATGAAATTAAGGGAAAATGCGGAAATAACTTAGCATTATTTATCATGCAGTCACTCTTCTTTGATCATGATATGCTGCTTAAATCCTGATTGCAAAAATCCTCAAAATCCAGAAGGAAAAGAGTTTTGTCAAACTTGCAATACTCCCTTAGTACCACTTTTAAGAAATCGTTTCCGTGTGATTCGGGTGCTTTCCGATGAAGGAGGTTTTGGCAGAACCTATTTATCAGAAGATACAGATAAATTAAATGATTGTTGTGTCGTTAAACAGTTAGCACCAAAATTTCAAGGAACTTGGTCACAAAAAAAAGCAATGGAGTTGTTTTGTGAAGAAGCAAAACGACTGAGAGAACTGGGAGAACATCCACAAATTCCCACTCTCTTAGCTTATTTTGAACAAGATAACTGTCTGTATTTGGTACAACAGTTTATTGATGGACAAAATTTATTACAGGAGTTGCAATTACGGAAAAACTACAAAGATTGGGATATTCAATCTATTTTGTTAGATTTGTTGCCTATTCTCAAATTTATTCACAGTCGTGGAGTTATTCACCGAGATATCAAACCAGAAAATATTATCCGCCGCAAAAGTGACGGAAGATTAACTCTCATTGATTTTGGTTCTTCTAAACAATTAACAGCTAAAGTGCAGAAAAAACATGGAACTTCTATAGGTTCACATGGTTATTCTGCCATTGAACAAATCAGAGATGGTAAAGCGTACCCTGCTAGTGATTTATTTAGTTTGGGTGCTACCTGCTTTCATTTATTAACGGGAATTTCTCCTTTTCAGTTATGGATGGAACATGGATATAGTTGGTTAAATAATTGGCAATCTTATTTGCATTCTCCTCTCAGTTATGAGTTAGCAATAATTATTGATAAGTTACTACAAATAGATATTCGGAATCGCTATCAATCTGCTGATGAAGTGATTAGAGATTTAAGTAAACAGTACACACATCTACTAGCACCAGCTAGTAATTCTTTATTATCAGCACCAGCAAAGAAAGCTAATGTTTATCCTCAAAAATATATTTTGCTGAGAAATTCAATTTTAATAGTAGGAACAATAGTATTTTTAGGGTTGGGAGAATTTGGTTATAGACACTTTCACCAACTACAAACAACTCTTTTTTCTCGCTGGAGTCCCCTGCAAAATAGGAAAAGTCAAACTAAGAGTGATACTATTGTTCAACAACCACCACAGGAGTCTTTAGAAAAAATTTCTTTATTGAAAACTATCACAGAACCAAATGAATCAATTTCCTCTGTAGCTATTACTCCAGATGCTCAAACTATTGCTAGTGCTGGTAATCGCATTATTAAACTATGGAATATTACCACAGGTCAAGAGATTTATTCACTGCAAGGACATACACAAAAAATCAATGTCGTGGCTATTAGTCCTGATGGTAAAATTTTGGTCAGTGGTAGTGATGACAAAACAATTAAAGTTTGGAATTTAGCAACAGGTCAGTTAATTCATACCTTAATTAGTCATACTGATTCAGTTCATGCTTTGGCTATTAGTAAGGATGGGAAAACTTTGGTTAGTGCTAGTGATGACACAACTATTAAAGTTTGGAATTTAGCAACAGGAAAGCTAATTATTACTCTCAAAGATCATACTTATTGGGTACGTTCTCTGGCTATTAGTCCTGATGGTTTTACTTTAGCAAGTGGTAGTTTTGATAAAAGTATTAAACTGTGGAATATCACCCAAGAAAAATCACCAGAAAAATCACCAGAAAAATCAATTCATTCATTAACTCCTAATTCCCAAACGGTGACATCTTTAGCTTTTAGTCCAGATGGTAAAATTCTCGCTAGTGCTAGTCGCGATCGCAAAATTAAACTGTGGAATCTCAATACAAAAACGGAAATTCGTACTATAACTAAACAAGATTATAATGTCACATCTTTAGCTTTTAGTCCAGATGGTAAAACTCTTGTTAGTGGTAATCGAGATTGTATAGAATGTCATCCAACTATTAAACCTAATATTAAACCTAATATTAAACTATGGGATGTGGCTACAGGTGAGGAAATTTCCTCTATTACTGGACATACTAACACCGTCACATCTTTGGTTTTTAGTGCTGATGGCAAAACTTTAGTTAGCAGTGGAGAGGATAATAAAATTAAGATTTGGCGTTTTTCACAATAATGTAGGAACTGGGTAATTGATAATTGATAATTGATAATTGATAATTGTTTGATGCCAAGTTTAAAACCTTTCCTTTTAATGAGAAAAAGATGTAATTGTCAATTGTCAATTGTCCATTATCAATTGTTATCGTCTATCTCTTTCCAAATCATCAATTACTGTTTGTAAATACCACTCCTCCGACATACCTGGATAAAAATCTTGCTTTTGCTCAATTAATCTTGCGGCTATTTCCCAATGTCCTCCAACCATGCGTAATAGTCTTTGACGTAATAAATTATAGGTGGCTTTGTTGGTTGCTGGGATAGATGATTGAATTTTTTGCAGACTATTTAAAACTAGTTGATAATTCTCCCAGTCTTCTTGTTCACAATAGATACTAGCTGCTTTTTGGTAATCTTCCACAGCATTGGGCATTTCTTCTAAACAAGTGTAGGCAATACCACGATTATAGTAAGCTAACGGATGCTCAGGATTCATTTGTATTGCTTGAGAATAATCTTGAATTGCTGCTAAATAATTGCCCATTGATTGATAGACATTACCTCTAGCAATATATACTAAATTGTCTTGGGGTTGTATTTTCAAGGCTTGATTGATATCAGCTAAAGCCCCTTGATAATCTCCTATTTGAGAACGAGCTTTTCCCCGATTCCGATAAACAATAGCATCTTGAAAATTTAAATTTATTGCCTGATTAAAATCTGCGATCGCCTCTCGATATTGACCCATTTTACAAAGTACCACCCCACGACAGCAATAAGCTTGGGCATCTTGAGCATCAGCTTTTAATATCCAATTTAAATCAGCGATCGCCGATTTTGTATCTCCCTTTTCTGCCTTTTCTAATAATTGTGTGAAATAATCTTGAGTAGATATAATTGCTGCTGATTTATTGATTTCTTGATTTGGTTTTGGTTCAGCTTTGGGTTGTAGTTGTTTAATCTTCTCTAAACAAAGACACGCATTTTCTTTATCTTTTTGTGCTAAATATAATTCTGCTGCTTTTTTAAAATTAGCGATCGCCTCTGGAATATTTCCTTGTTTGCGCTGCACTATCCCCCGTAAATCATAAGCACCAGCATCATTAAATTTAAGCTGAATCGCTTTTTCTACATCTTCTAAAGCACCAGGAAGATTTTTTAAAGTTAATTTTGCTAACGCCCGAAAATAATAAGCTTTGGCATTTTCTCCATCCAGCTTAATAGCTTCATTATAATCAAAAACTGCTTGTAAAGTCGCACCTGATTTATAATAAGCTAAACCCCTTTCTATGTAAGCTTTACTAAAGTAAGGATCTAGCTGTATAGCTTGGTTAAAATCTTCAATAGCACCAGCATAGTTTTTTTGTTTCGCTTTTTCTAAGCCGCGATTGTAAAATTCAGAAGTCATAATTTAGTTTTTTCTATGAACTCGATTTAAATTGATTTAAAACAATATTATATCACAAATTTTATTATATCACAAATTTTTGTTGTTGTCGTGTTGTAGGGGTTTAGCAATGCTCAACCCCTACGGAAAATGTGGTTTTTCGACATACTTATCATCAAATATAAAGTGGATATATCCCCGACTTATTTAAGAGATCGGGGATTTGAGTATTACGTTTTTTAAGGTTGAATTAAACTAGGAGAAGTCAACACGAAAACATCCCTAGTTCCCGGTGCTGGATTTTCAGACTTAATCGGGCTAATAAAGTGGAAAAACTCATGATCATTAACTAAAAGCAGTTCTCCGGGCTGGAGTATTTTATGAAAAACTGGTTTCTCTTTTTTAGCAGTATATAAATGTGTTTCTCCACCTTGAATATTGTTCCTACCAACAGAAAAAATGCCAATAAAATCAGTTCCATCTTGATGAATACCTTCAGGTGCGGGATTTCCTAAATGACCTGGTGAACAAGTAGTTCTGATTTGATGAATACCAATTTCTGCTTCTGGATGGAGTTTGCAAGAATCAATAAATGCTAGAACCAAATTCTTAAAAATTTCCAGTTCTATCAGTCCATCTTCTAATTCTGCGAACTCTCTTTTGACATCACCCAATAAAGGATTATATTCTCGACTTTGGCACAAATATCCATGAGAAAGTTTAATTAACTTATTCTCAGCAACCATTACTCTTGATAACCTTCTAGAGCGATATTTGCCCTTAATATAAGGATCAACAGGTAAGTTCTCAAAAAATGGCTGGAAACCTTGAGTATTAATAGAATTTACCTTTCTCAGAGTAAACAGAAAAGCATATTCTAACCCCGTTACAGAAGATACTTGTTGCATAGGATTTTTCTCCTTGCATTTTATAATTATTCAGCCAGCAAAAACTCCATTTTCCAGGTAGTTTTAGCTGACTGCTGACCGCTAATAGCTGAATGCGAACTGGATTTTTAAATTCCTCCCATTTTTTACATGAGAGGTATGTAATATCTATTATAAGCAACTATTTAGGAACTGTTGTAAATGTGACTACAAAATTTATTAAGTTGGAATATTTAACAAGAACTCTAGCTACTCACTTTCCTATTCCTTATTCCCTATTCCCTATTCCCTATTCCCTATTCCCTATTCCCTGTTCCATTATCTATTCCCTGTTCCATTATATAGTTACTCATCTGGGAACAAAAATATTTTCCCAATATTTTCCCAATATTTTCAAAGCTCTCATTTCTCATTCCTCCTGCTAACCTCTTTTATCGTATATTTACTATTAATTCAAATTTATAATTTACCTAGCAGAATGAATAACTGGCTGTATCAGTACCCTAAATTATACACTGGTATTTTACTCAAACGCTACAAGCGTTTTTTTGCTGATATTCAACTGGACTCCGGGGAGGTTGTAACAGCACACTGTCCCAATACAGGACCCATGACAGGAGTTTCCAAAGTAGGTAGTCCTGTACAGTTATCTAAAAGTGATAATCCTAACCGCAAATTAGCTTATACACTGGAATTGATTCAAGTAGATGATTTAGCACCAACTTGGGTCGGTGTCAATACTGCTTTACCTAATCGAGTTGTGAAACAGGCTTTAGAGAAACATCTTTTCCCAGAATTAAGTGAATATACACAAGTTAAAGGTGAAGTTGTTTATGGAAAAGATAAAAAAAGCCGGATAGATTTTTACCTGACCGGAAAAGAAGGACAACGCCCCATTTATTTAGAAGTAAAAAATACAACTTGGTCGCAGGGAACTTTAGCCCTGTTTCCCGACACAGAAACCACCAGAGGACAAAAACATTTGCGGGAATTAATGGAAGTTTTACCCCAAAGTCGGGCAGTAATGTTGTATTTTATCAATCGCGGAGATTGTACACAATTTGCCCCAGGAGATAGCACAGATCCTGTATATGGTAAATTGTTACGGGAAGCAATTAAACAAGGTTTAGAAGTTCTCCCTTGTCGGTTTGATATTTCTCCTGAAGGTATCCGTTATTTGGGGTTAGCAGAACTGAAAATTTAAGCATTTATCAGCCAGCCAAAAATGAAAGCAAAGTGCATCATTATTTACACACAAACTTTCTTTCAAGAGAATGCTAATATGAATACAAAGATTGTTCCTCACGTTTCCACAAACAGCAAAGATAAACTTCCTATTTTTGATCAGCAGTTTTTGTTGGATAAAAACAACAAACAGCAGGAAACGTGAATGATCTGAGTCATCATATCAGATTGCTATATGTTAGAAACTCTTGCGACTGAAACCACTATGGAAATGCCACCCACCCAGGCAGAACTTCCTTATGATGACGGTATTCCGATGGAGACACAAAGACATAAATTACAATTGGATATTTTAATTGATACCATTCAGCCTTGGCTAGATCAAAGGACTGATGGATATGTAGGGGGCAATATGTTTGTCTACTACAGTTTAGCGCAATTAAAAAATCAGGATTTTCGTGGTCCAGACTTCTTTACCGTCTTAGGAGTTCCCAAAAAAGAGCGTCTTTCTTGGGTAGTTTGGGAAGAAGGAAAATCACCAGATGTAGTAATTGAATTACTTTCAGAAAGCACAGCTAAAAATGATAAAAATGAGAAAAAACTGATTTATCAAAATCAAATGCGTGTTTCTGAATATTTTTGGTTTGATCCTTTTAACCCAGATGATTTTGCAGGTTTTCACATCAATACCGGTGTGTATGAACCGATTGCTTTTAATGAAAAAAATCAGTTAGTAAGTACAGTTTTAGGTTTAAGTTTAGTACGTTGGCAGGGTAATTATCGCGGTGTCAATGCCACTTGGTTACGCTGGGCAAATAAGATCGGTGAGTTATTTCCTACTTCTTTAGAACTTGCTGAACAAGAAAAACAACGGGCTGAACAAGCTGAAAATAAATTAAGACAAGTGGCAGTTAATTTGTTAAATAATGGAATGCCTATAGAACAAGTCACACAGTTAACAGGTTTAGAACCAAAGCAACTTATTGGAGAGTAAGCCAAATTAAATAATGGACAATTAACAATGAACAATTAACCGGCAATTTTAGATTTTACTGCCATAATCAGATTTTCGTCAAATTATACATTGTAGGGGTAATTCATGAATTGCCCCTACGGAATAGGGCAACCTCAAATAAAATTGGTATCAGATACATAGGGCTTGCTGATGGCTGAATGCTTACGCTAAATCAGCCATACCCAATCCCCAATCCCCAATATTAGAGATAATTAAAAAATCAATAGTTTTAAACTGTCTATCAATAGCAGGAAGACTACAAATTTTTGCACCAATACTCAAATAAGCTTGTAAAATTTTCGGAATTTCCACATCATAGATATCTGGACAATTAGAATTAATTTCTATGGAATATTCTGGATGAGGATTCACTAAAATATGAGAATGTAAACAATGATTATAGAGAAAATAATTATAAGCACAAACAGCCTGTTTATGACATTGAGTTAACAAAGATGCACAACCGAAAAAATATTGATTACCAGTATAAATTAAATAATTAGCTAAACCTTGCCAAAGTAATAAAAGTGTGTAACTATTGCGATAGTCTTGAGCTATGCAAGCACGACCAATTTCTACAGAAGACTGCAATATAAAATCAGGAATTTGAGCAAGATTAAATATATCAGCAGCATCAAAACCTAAATTTTTTGCAGCCATTGTATAAGTTTGCATTCTATAAGTACCAATAGTTGCACCAGTCCTTTTACAAATCAGCAATAAATGATCACAAAAATAATCAAACTTATCCCGATCCATTTGAGAAAAATTAGAACTAGAAAAACCCAAATCCAACTCTTGATTAAAAACCTGAAACCGTAAGCGAAAAATAGATTCTAACTCTGCATCAGTTTTAGCCAGTCGCAGGATATACTTTTCACTTTCCAAGACCGGAAAATCAGTAAACTGTACAGATGAAAAAGATGAAGTGATAGGATTGTAATACATTTACATCCAGGTTAATACTTAAATTTGTGAAAAATTCTAAGAGGATTTAATATCTAATTATGAACATTTTGATCACTAAAATCTGGCAATAGAATACAAATTTTGTAATTACACAATTTATTTTTTTTGTCAATAACAAAAGCCCTAAATAGTAATAGATCCCGGACTTCTACAAGAAACCTGGGATCTTGGTATTGAGTTTTTTCAGGTGAATTGACTTTTAGCCTCAAAAGCCGACGGCTGATAGCTGATGGCTGAATACTTATTTTTAATTGTGCTGACCATGATTAGTGTAGCGAACCCTAGTACCAGCCCAAAGTAACTTTTCTCGCAGAGTTTGATAATAGGAATTATTAGCCCGCAAAACGATAAATTTAGCACGACAGTCAGCCATCCGCACATCAACACGATGATTAGGCCAAATGGAAGTAGCCAACACCCCATCCATCCATAATTTTGTAGTTAAATCATAATCCCCAAACGGCCAAACACTGACCACAGAACCAGGAGGTAAAACTAGGGGACGACTAGAAAGACTCATCGGACAAATAGGAGTGATGGTAATAGCCTCCATCCCATCGTGCATAATTGGACCATTAGCCGAAACCGTGTAACCTGTAGAACCTGTAGGAGTAGAAATAATTAACCCATCACCCACATATTGATCAACCACCTCACCATCAATTTCCATTTCCAGAATCGAGGTGATCATCCTATCAGCAGAAGCGGGTTTAATACAAAACTCATTTAAGGCGAGGTAATGTTCTGTAACTGGTTCTAAATTTGTCCGATGACCCTCATAAATAGCCGCTTGTAACATCATTCGGCGTTGGAGAGCATAGCGATCTTCAAATAACCGATCCCAAACTCGTTCCGGTTCTTGAAACTCATCCATTGACTCAGTTAAAAACCCCAAATGGCCACCCACATTTACCCCCAAAATGGGGATACCAGCCGGGGCTAAATGTCTAGCACTGGTTAAAACCGTACCATCACCACCAAGGACTAAAGCTAAATCAATTGGTTGGCTGGCAGATGCCAAAAACACTGGATAGGGGTTGTCTTTGGGTCCACTAGGTCCAACCAAAACTTGACATTGGCGGTCTTCTAATTGTTTAGCGCAGAGTTCAGCCCAGCGTTTACTTTGGGAGTCTCGCGCTTTGTAAGCTATGATTACCTGCTTTAATTGCACGTACTGTTACCACTTGAGGAGATTAAACTGCTCCATGTCAACGGTATCACGGTTACGATAAATAGCCAGTACAATCGCTAACCCTACCGCCGCTTCCGCAGCTGCCACAGTAATCACAAAAACAGTGAAAACCTGACCTTTAATTAATGTTGAGTCGAGAAAATTGGAAAATGCCATTAAATTTAGATTAACAGCATTTAACAGTAACTCAATTGACATGAGTACACGGACGGCGTTACGGCTGGTAATTAAACCATAGATGCCAATGCAAAATAAAGCTGCTGCAAGTAGTAAGAAGTATTGAAGTTGCATAGTTTGGTAATTGGTAATTGGTAATTGGTAATTGGTAATTGGTGATTGGTAATTGGTAATTGGTAATTGGTAATTGGTAATTGGGCATTGGGTAAATTCATATTCCCAGTCACCAGTCACCAGTCACCAGTCACCAGTACCCTAGTCCTCAGTGCCACTAGATACCAATTCTCTGGGGCGTTCTGGCAAGGTTAAGATGGTTTGTGGCAGTTCGGAAGGGGTAACTTGATCTGGTAAATATTCCCGACGTGCCAAAATGATTGCTCCTACCATTGCCATTAGCAACAATACGGAAGCTAATTCAAAGGGGAGCAAAAAGTCCGTGAAGAAATGCTCACCTATTAAAACTATGGAATTTTTAGCTGCTGGGGATGTAGAGGTATTAGCCCAAGGTGTTGCCAGTACCATTGTACTTAATAGAGCAAATAGTCCCAGACTAACTACACCGGTAATGATTTTCCGTAAACCAGCACTGGGTAAAGGGTAAAAATCCTGACGTTTGTTTACCAACATAATGGCAAACAAAATCAAGACGTTGATCGCACCCACATAAATCAGAATTTGTGCTGCTGCGACAAAATCACCATTTAGCAATAGGTAAAGTCCGGCCATGCTGATGAATACACCACCCAGCAAAAAGGCGGAATAAACGATGTTGGAAAACAACACTACTCCTAGTGCTGCGCCAATCATCATTACACCTAATATGCCAAATGAAACAGATTGTACTCCTTCGGCTAAATTCACTTTTTTCGATCCTCTTGATGTTTTGATAAATGCTGATCGGTAATTGGTAATTGGTAATTGGTAATTGGAAAAAACGATTTATTACCCATTACCTATTACCCATTACCCATTACCACTTTCAACTAAGTCTTCTGGACGAGAACCAGCACGGGGAGCATCTGCGGGGACTCCGTGGGGTTCAAGTACGCCTTTAGGTAGATAAACCAGTTCGCGCAGTGGTGTCACCATTGGATCGTCTGTCACCTTGTAGGGCAAGCGTCCTAATGCTACGCTATCGTAGTTCAATTCGTGGCGATCGTAAGTAGAAAGTTCGTATTCTTCTGTCATGGATAAACAGTTTGTGGGACAGTATTCCACGCAGTTACCACAGAAAATACAAACTCCGAAATCTATACTGTAGTGTTTGAGTTTTTTCTTCTTGGTGGCTTTGTCCATTTCCCAGTCAACTACAGGGAGGTTAATGGGACAAACACGCACACACACTTCACAAGCAATACACTTGTCAAATTCATAGTGAATCCTACCCCGAAACCGTTCACCAGGAATCAGTTTTTCATAAGGGTATTGTACGGTAACAGGGCGGCGTTGCATGTGGTCAAAGGTGACGGATAACCCTTGTCCGATATAACGCGCTGATTGTACTGCTTCTTTGGCGTAATCACCAACTTGTTTGAGGAACTTTAGCATTTTTTGTGTCTCTTCTCTAATCTTGTCAGGTGATTGGTGATTGGTGATTGGTGATTGGTGATTGGTAATTGGTGATTGGTGATTGGTGATTGGGTTATTTACCTCCCCATCTCTCCACTTTCCTATGCCCTACACCCTCTTTACTGTCACCTGTCACCTGTCACCTGTCACCTATTAACCACCGAAAGCGACGGGAAAGGCTAGTTTTAGTGCTGCGGTTAATAACAGGTTAACCAAGCCAACTGGTAGTAAGAACTTCCATCCTAAATCTAGCAGTTGGTCAATCCGTACCCGTGGTACTGTCCAACGAATCAGGATGGACAGAAATACGAGAAAATACGCTTTAAGTACGGTCATTGTGATACCTAAAGCAGCTGTGATTACTTGTAAGATGGGGTTGGTTTCACTCATTCCCAAAAAGTCACCTATCAAGCTGACGGGAATGGGAAAATGCCAACCGCCCAAATATAAAATTGCTACGAGTAGGGAAGACAGGATCAGGTTGATGTATGAACCTAAGTAAAATAAACCGAATTTCATCCCTGCGTATTCGGTTTGATATCCTGCTACCAGTTCTTCTTCCGCTTCGGGTAAGTCAAAGGGTAGACGTTCGCATTCTGCTAGGGCGGCGATCCAGAAGATGATGAAACCTAGTGGTTGTCTCCAAACGTTCCAACCCAAAATCCCGAAGTTAGATTGTTGGTTTACGATGTCAATGGTGCTGAGGCTGTTAGACATCATGGCGATCGCTAATACACTCAACGCCAATGGTATTTCATAACTGATTGATTGTGCTGCTGCCCGCAAACCCCCTAACAGGGAGTATTTATTATTAGATGCGTAACCAGCCATTAATAAGCCTATGGGCTGAATACTGGATAATGCAATCCACAAAAATACGCCCATACCGACGTTAGTAATCACGATATTCTCCCCAAAGGGAACAATCAAAAATGATAAAAATACCGGAATTACAACTATTATTGGACCAATGGTAAACAACCAGGGATCTGCTTTGGCTGGTACGATATCTTCTTTAAAGATCAGCTTGAGACCATCGGCTACAGGCACTAACAAACCAAATGGACCTTGATATTCAGGACCAATCCGTTGCTGTGCGGCCGCAGAAATTTTCCGTTCTAGCCAGGTTGCAACCAGTACACCTACTGTTGCCCCAATCAGCATCAGGATCATTGGTAATGGCATCCACAGGGCTTTGGCTGCCCCTGCTGGTATGCCCAAATCCTTGACGGATTCAATAAAAGTTCCTTGAAGGTCAATTCCTGCATTCATGTTTGCTACTCTGTAATTCGTCAATTCGTCTACTCATAGTAAATTCACAAATATTATTTAATTTAATATCTGTAAATTTACTGTTGAAGAATCTCTATTGAGATGATGCGTGATTGTAGAATTGTAGATTTGTTGCTAATTCCTGAGTTTAGTATATCCTTTGATGGTTTTACCCTTTTGATCCCAGATGACAACTTCTGCTTATGGTTGAGATTGAGATTGGTGATTAGGGGATTGGTGATTGGGAAAAACCTCTTTCCTACTCCTCTTCCTGTTCTCTTCTTTCTTCTTACTGTCACCTGTCACCTGTCACCTATTCTTCTGACAAGACTCTGACAAGACAAAGTTACCGTCCCCAAATTGGTAACGGTTTTCTATTCTATGCAAATTGTCGGATTTTCCTGTACAGCAGGTTGTGATGACAATGCCAATTCCAGATTATCCATGTAAATTCGAGATTTTTGATTGTCAACCTCATCAAGCTGACAGATGACACTTATCAATCTGTCCACTTGAGAGCATCAATCTAGAATCTCAAATCTAAAATTGGGTATTTATCACCTATTCCCAGGAAAATACCTCATAACTGTCACCTGTCACCTGTCAACTTTTACCTGTCACCTTCCCAGGTAGTTAACGCTGCTCAATGGGAGTATAAGGAACTTCGTGAAGACCGTTATAGACTTGAGTGGGTCGGAAAATCCGGTTTTCTTCAAGTTGTTCTTTCCAGTGTGCTAACCAACCTGCAACACGGGCGATCGCAAATACTGGTGTAAACAAATCTGTGGGAATTCCCATTTTCCTATACACTAAACCAGAATAAAAGTCAACATTAGGATAAATTCCTTTACTGCCAACTTTTTCGGCCATTACCCTTTCTACTTCCTGGGCAATTTCATAAAACTTGTCGTAGCCGAATTTCTCGAACAATTGCACCGCTAAACGTTGTAATATTGTGGCTCTAGGATCTTTTACCTTATACACGCGGTGTCCAAATCCCATGATTTTGGCTTTTCTTTGTAGACGATCTTCGATATAGGGGCGAACGTTATCTACAGATCCGATTTCTTCTAACATCTGTATTACTTCTTCGTTTGCTCCACCGTGCAATGGTCCGCCTAATGTCCCTACTGCACTAGCTACAACTGCATAGGGATCGGTTAAGGTGGAAGCTGTGACTCGCGCACTAAAGGTAGAAGCATTCATTGTATGCTCAACGTGCAGAATTAAGCAGATATCAAAAATCCGCGCTGCTAGGGGGTCAGGTTCTTTTTCATTGAGCATATACAAGAAGTTGGCGGCATAATCTAAGTCATCCCTTGGTTTTACAGGATCATTTCCTTTCCGCATCAACTGGAACGCTGCTACCATTGTGGGAATTGTGGCTACTAACCGGACTACAGAATTACGAATGTAGACAGGATTATGTAAGTCACGACGAGAATAAAATAAACCCAAGGCAGCAGCAGAGGCTTGGAGAGCATCCATTGGATGACCACTTTCGGGAAAACATTTCATCATGTCCCGAATACGATATTTTATCCGTCTGTGAGCGTTAACTTCACTCTCAAAAGCTGTCAATTCTTCTTTGCTGGGCAATTTTCCCCAGATTAAAAGATAAGCAGTTTCTAGGAAGGTACTTTTTTCTGCTAATTCTTCGATCCGAATGCCCCGATACTCTAGTATTCCCTTTTGCCCGTCTACATGACTAATGCTAGACTGGGCTGCGGGAATGCCTTCTAAACCAGGCTTATATTCGCACACCGTCATGGCTACACCACTTGCTTTGTGAAATATCTGAACACGCTAACTTACCAGAGATTCTTTTCACTATAACAGTTGCCGATTTAACAACTATTTTATGCGAAAGCTCGAAAAACTGTTATAGTAGGTACTTGGGAGGTGTCAACCAGAACATTTGACTACGACCCACAGGAGAACCATCATCTGGTACTTTTATTCCGATCATACCTGCTTTTTTAAGGACGAGTTGTTCTTTTGCTTCACCCCAAAGGAGAATTTCAGCCCAATTAGTTAAACAGGGTTCATGTCCCACCAGTGCTAGTTGGGTATTTTGAGGATATTTTCTCGGTTCTAACCAGTCTCTTAGCCACCATTGAAGATCGCCTTCAAAGCTGAGATAATCTGAGGTTTCTAACTGAGAACTTAATCCGGCTGCCATGAGTATTTCTGCTGTTTGTTGGGCGCGGACTAGGGAACTAGTGAGGATTAAATCAAATTTAAACCCAAGTTTTACTAATCTTTGGGCTACTTTTGCGGTTTTTTGTCTGCCTTCTTGGGTGAGCGATCGCGCTTCATCTTTTAGCCCTAGTTGATGTTCTTCGGCGATACCGTGACGGATTAAATATAGTTCCATAAATTTTCTACGGTAATCACCGTAATCACTGTAAAAATCATTAAAATTTCCTCAGAATATATGTCAATATATTAATATGCAGAATCAATATATACAAAGTTAAACCCAAAAAACAGCAATGACCTATTTAGAAACCGCAGCCCAATTTTACAGCGAAGTTGCTCAAACACCAGAAGTAGGACTTTGTTGTGTCCAAAGTACACCCCTGCAACTACCAGGATTAAAAATTCCTTTAGTCATGCAGGAAATGAATTATGGCTGCGGAACTACCGTTCATACTAACGAATTAGCAAACCAACCTACAGTATTATATGTTGGTGTTGGTGGTGGTTTAGAAGCTTTACAATTTGCTTATTTTTCCCGTCGTCCTGGTGCTGTCATCGCAGTTGAACCAGTAGCAGAAATGCGAGAAGCTGCGACAAGAAATTTAGAAATTGCTGCCCAAGAAAATCCTTGGTTTGATCCTAGTTTTGTGGAAATTATTGCCGGGGATGCTTTTAATTTACCTGTCAATGATGCCTCTGTTGATATAGTCGCCCAAAATTGTCTTTTTAATATCTTTGAACCTGCTGATTTAACCTGCGCTTTAAAAGCAGCATATCGAGTTTTAAAACCCAGTGGTAGATTACAAATGAGTGACCCCATTGCTACCCGTCCTATTCCCCAACATCTACGACAAGATGAAAGATTAAGGGCAATGTGTTTATCCGGTGCGCTCACTTATGAAGAATATACACAATTAATTATAAATGCTGGATTTGGACAAATAGAAATTCGCGCCCGTCGTCCCTATAGATTATTAGATAAACAAACTTATAACCTGGAAGAAAATCTACTTTTGGAAAGTCTTGATTCCGTTTCTTTTAAGGTGCAAATTCCTGAAGACGGTGCTTGTATTTTCACAGGTAAAACAGCGATTTATGCAGGTTCAGAATCATTTTTTGATGATGGAGCAGGACATATTTTACAAAGGGGTATTCCCGCCGCAGTTTGTGATAAAACGGCTGCTAAATTGGGAGATTTGAAACCAGAAGAAATCATGATTACTGATTCTACTTGGTATTATGATGGTGGTGGTTGCTGTTAGGGAATTTTTTATAATTATATTCTCTGTTTTGTGGTTTGGTGTTTGATGATTTTTCAGAGTATCGAACCACAGAGAGACACAGAACGCAGAGAAAGAAAAAGTAGGGGTAATTCATGAATCACCCCTACGCAATCATCGGAAAGTTTTAATATGAGGTTTTTTAGGTATTAATGATGGTAAAAATAGCGGTTACTCCTTTTCACAAACAACTTAATTCAGCTTTAGTTAAGCAAAAAATTCAGGTTTTACAAGTCAATCTCGGTAAACGTTGTAATCTTGCTTGTTCTCATTGTCATGTGGAAGCAAGTCCTAAAAGAACTGAGGAACTTTCCCCAGCAGTTTGTCAAGATTTAATTGATTTTATTCATAAATTTCCTGAAATTAAAATTGTTGATTTGACTGGGGGCGCACCAGAGATAAATTATGGTTTTAAACCATTGGTGGAAGCTGCGAGAAAAGCAGGTAAACAAGTAATTGTTAGATCAAATTTAACAATCTTTTTTGTGGAAGGTTTTGCAGATATTCCTGACTTTTTAGCTAAAAATCAAGTGCGTGTTGTTGCTTCTCTTCCCTGTTATTTAGCTGATAATGTGGATAAAATGCGGGGTCATGGTGTTTTTGTTCAGTCTATTCAAGCTTTACAATGGTTAAATAAATTGGGTTATGGTCAAGATGCAAATTTAATTTTAGATTTGGTTTATAATCCTCAGTTACCAAAGGATGAAAATTTTTCTTTAACTCCAGATCAAAAAAATCTTCAACTAGCTTATAAAAATTTCTTACAAGAACATTTTGATATTGTCTTTAATAACTTACTGACTATTACTAACCTACCTGTAGGAAGAACTAAGTTATATTTAGAAAGTAAACATCTTTATAAACAATATTTGCAGTTTTTAGAATCACATTTTAACCCTGACACCGTTGATAATTTAATGTGTCGTGAGGAAATTTCTGTTGATTATTTGGGTAATGTTTATGATTGCGATTTTAACCAAATGATGAATTTACCAGCAAGAACTCACAATGGTGAAACTTTGACAATTAGTAAATTATTAGAACTTGGTAGTTTAGATGTCATCAAAGAAGTACAAACTGCTGATTATTGTTATGGTTGTACTGCTGGATGTGGTTCTAGTTGTGGTGGTGCTTTAGTAGAATGAATCACTGATAGCTGATAGCTAAATCCTCAAATAACCTGTTACTAAAAAAATTCTGTTACCAAAATTGATACGAGTATCCCCATTCTTGATTTGGTGATCTATGATGGAGTTAGTTAAGCTCCTCACACCATACCGAAAGCCGTGACACCAACTATCTTGGTTCGCGGTTTTTTCTTATTGTACACTTAACTATACAGTTACAAACCATAAAAATCTTCATTTAATATTTGCTCTAGGGAAAATGGACAAGTATGAGGATATTCAATCTCATCAGGAACACGAACCCCAAAAGCAGCTAATTTACCTTCTCTAATAGCTAATTTTCGAGATTGAGGATATGCTTGCTCAATTGCTTCAGGAAGAAAATTTTTGAGAGATGGGGTATCTTGTAAATTGTTCAAAACTCGCTGACGGTGTTCAATAACTGAGTTGTACCAACTCATTTTCATGGTATCTGGAGCATCAAATTGAACTTTTAATTTCAGCAAATGAGCTAATAGAATCATTAGATTACTTTTAAGAGCATTCTTTTCTGATTTCCCCAAGTTTGTTAATTCCTCAATCAAATTCTCTATATCTAGTGATTCAAATTCACGTTTTTGTAAATTCTGAATTGTTGTATCAATCCAAACTTGAAAATCCTGCTCGTAAAGATATTTCATCATAGAATTGCTCACATTTTAATGATGATAAATAAGATTGCATATCAATGAGGTACGCAATCTCAATTAAAACCTATACACAAAGCCAGTTTTACTCCTGCCTTATTTACCCCCAACCTCACAACGGATGGGGAATGAGGCGATTTTTACCGAAACAGGGTAATTAAGACTGAATTGGGTTATCTTTAGGATTTACCAATTTCAATAATTTCTGCTTAATTTGAGCATCAAAAACTTCCCATTTCATTTTCGCATAAGCAGAATTTTCGTTACCGCCAGATAAGAATCCCATCGGAATCTCAAAGCCACCTGCACCAGTGCGTCCACCACCAAAAAACCGTCCTGTGCTATCTTGCCCAAAGGCTTCTTTGATAAATTCGTCAGGATCTAAGGTAAGTTTTGTGGTTCTCAGAGAACCTATGACTACTTCTAGTTCGTCATCTTCATCGTGAACTATGCCGTACACTACAGCAGTATGCACGTTTTCTTCTGTCACCAGAAAATCAGCTGCTTGGGGTATAGCATCTCGGTCGTCGTAGCGTAAATAACCTACACCAGCTATGGAAAAGTTATTTTGGACAATGCGATTTTTGAGCGATCGCTCGATCACATCCATTACACGCTTAGAACGATTGGCTTGTAAAATGGCATTGAGCAACTGAGCATCATAAAACCTGCTCAGGTAAGCAGCTGCCATAAAATCTTCTTCTTGCGCTTGCATTAACCGATTGGTGTCTGAGCGCAAACCGTGCATTAAAGCAGTTGCACATTTTACGTGCTGGCTCAGACTGCTATCTAATGTGAGTAAACCCGATTGTAAATACTGTGTAAAGATTGTGGCAGTTGCTCGTACATAAGGACGAACATCGGTAAACTCAGCTTTCAGTTCTCCTTGCAAGCTATGATGATCAACCAGCACGACTAGGGGAAGTCCAGCCTGTTGTACTGCTGCTAGTAATTGAGATGTAGTTCCCTGATTATCAATCAACACAAACCCTTGATAAGATAACAAATCTTTACTTTTTAGGGTTTGCATTGTCCAGCGTTGAGCAGGTAAAGTAGTTAGCTTAACTAAGGCAATATTCTCCTGATGGCTGAGAGTGCCAGCATAAATGATTTCACATTTGATATCGTATTGTTGGGCAATTAGTTGGTAAGCCCAAGCACAAGAAAGAGCATCAGGGTCAGGAAAATCTTGTAGAATTACCAGATGGCGCTCATGTCTATGGTTGAGCAGGGTTTTTTGTAACTCTTCTGACTTCTGAATCGCCAGGGAATTGCCACGTTGAGCTAAATAGATACCTCCATCACCATTTGCTGCTGCCCCATTTGCTGCTGGTAAGGAAGGCCGGGTAAGTGGTGGAAGTTCAAGAGCATCTCTCTCTATTTCTACTTCCTCCCCATTCGGCTCTGTGGTCAATGAAAAGCCCTCAAATTGAGTAACGGGAGAATTCAAGTACATAGGGAATTTAGTTTTCAGCTTGGTGGCTTCCACCAGTTATGCTCTGGCTCGTCCACACATTACGATCTTGACAGAAATCTACAGCTTTGGCACGGCATCATGTTTGTCTATGTTTTGTCAAGCCCATTAGTCAGGGATTGCTGACCGGGAATTTTAGATTTTAGATTTTAGATTTTAGATTTTAGATGTTAGATTAAAAAAATTTGGTACAGGTCTAGGTCTTTCAGGACGGAAAAATACTCGCTGCGCTTTTTCTTATAACCCAGCAACTTTTTCTTAACAGCTGATTTTAACTTCAATATCTATCTCAGTTTGGGTATTGTAACGTTTTTTAGTATACACAGTTTCGGAATTTTACAATACTTACTATCTAAATATATTTATTATGTTTTCTCAGCCATTAACAACTATTTTCCTCAAAAATATACCTTCAAGCTTAATTTTGTGATGATTGGGAATAATTTATAGTGACAATGATCCATGCCTCAAAAAATGAGGTATAATCGTAAATCTGTGTTTGTGTTGTCTCGCTGGAATTTGAACAAACAATCCTTCCAGCTTTGGGGAATGGCCCTGAAAAGCTGCAAAAAACACTCGCCAAGGGCAAATTTAACCCTCAACTTGTGGTATACTGTGTTGACCAAGGTCAAACAGCAACACCTACATGTGAAGACTCATTCCCCTGCTGTCTCAATTATTTCTGTGTTAATGTCAAAGTCCTATCACATATTTTTGCCACTCCTGATGAAGTCCACTCTTGAGATGTTTTGTCACCTCAAAATAGAGGCTACTGTATGGTTGACGGGGTGGATGGCGCAAAGGCATCCGGGCTTCTTGAGGTGTACGACAGCCTTTTTTGACGTTGCAGCGTACACAGGCAGTAACGATGTTTTCCCAGGTGTCACCTCCTCCACGCGATCGCGGCATTACATGATCTAGGGTCAACTCATCACCTGTGTAGCCACAGTATTGACAAGTATGCCCATCTCGATGCAATATATTTCGGCGCGTCAGAGGAATTTCTTTATAGGGAACACGCACGTAATGACGCAACCGGATTACGGTTGTCAGAGGAAAATCCGAGTAGAGGAATTTGCCGTTGTGTTCTTCGTGTTCTGCCTTGCCTTTTTTCAACAAAACTATGGCACGTCGCCAACTCGTGATGTTGAGCGGTTCGTAGGAGGCGTTTAGGACTAAAACCTTCCCCATTGATATTAGCTCAAGGTATTAGTTTTAGATATTTTAACACAAATATACCTTTCTGGGGAGATGAGAATAATTTATACTTCCTTAATAATTTGGTTGCAGGTGATTGGGGACTGGGGACTGGTGACTGGGGATACAATGAAAGGATTTTGGATTTTGGATTGTTTTTGTCAATTCCAATCTAAAATCTAAAATCTAAAATCTAAAATCTAAAATCTAAAATTATTCTGATTCCTGACTACTTGTACAAACTCCCGGATCAACGGTACACTTTGCTGATTAAATTGATATGGCTTTAAGGGGCAAAAATTAGCACAGTCGGAGCGTCTGGAAGCTTTGCAGTGGTGTGATAGGAGTGAAGAGGAATGTTTAGTAGCAAACAAACCCCTAGTTTTGCTGATAGTCAGGAGTGCAATACTTACGCTTGGTTTTCTCAACGTGCTTGGGTGGAAATTGATTTAGGGGCGTTGTCCGATAATGTCAAGCAATTAGTAAGATTTTTATCACCACGTACACAGTTAATGGCAGTGGTAAAAGCTGATGCCTATGGACATGGGGCGGTAACTGTTGCTAAAACTGTGTTAGAAGCGGGTGCGAGTTGGTTGGGGGTAGCGACAGTTCCCGAAGGGATTCAATTACGGGAAGGTGGAATAAAAGCACCGATTTTAATTTTAGGAGCAACCAATACAGCAGAACAAATTCATGCGATCGCTCATTGGAAACTGCAACCTACACTTTGCAGCCCTAAACAAGCTTTAATATTTTCCAACACATTAGAAGCAATTAAATATAATTCTCCCTTACCTGTACACATCAAATTAGATACAGGAATGTCGAGATTAGGTACTGATTGGCAGCAAGCAGGTGATTTTGTGCAATTAGTACAAGGATTACCACATCTAAATATTGACAGTATTTATTCTCACCTAGCTACAGCAGATAGTCCTGATCCGGCGATCATGGAAGAACAGCATAGACGATTTGAGGAAGCGATCGCCCAAATCAAAGCCAGAGGTATCACAATTCCCAGTTTGCACTTAGCCAATTCAGCCGCTACCCTGGCAGATCCGAGATTACATTATGATATGGTGCGTGCAGGTTTAGCCATTTATGGACTTTATCCTGCTCCCCACCTGCAAAATCAAATCAAACTGCGACCGGTTTTACAACTCAAAGCCAGAATTACCCATGTAAAAACAATTGCTGCGGGAACTGGTGTGAGCTATGGTCATAAGTTTATCGCACCCAGAGAAATGCGGATTGCAGTAGTGGGTATTGGTTATGCGGATGGAGTTCCCCGCAGTCTTTCCCAACAAATGCAAGTTTTACTGCGTGGCCAGCGTTTGCAGCAAATTGGCGCGATTACAATGGATCAACTCATGATAGATGTCAGTTCCATACCCGATGTCCAGGAAGGGGAAATAGTCTCCTTATTGGGAGAACAAGGAAGAGAAAAAATCACAGCTGATGATTGGGCAAATCAATTAAATACCATTTCGTGGGAAATTCTTTGCGGCTTCAAGCATCGTCTACCCCGTGTTGCTGTGATGTAGGGGACTGGGGACTGGG
>NZ_BJCE01000053.1:0-26549 GCF_005402885.1 Sphaerospermopsis reniformis | reverse complement strand
AGACATCGTGCTCATGCTTCTTGTTTCAGTTGAGGGCACATTAGCATTTTCTTTGCTGCTATGGTTAGAGAACATATTATTTGGGGTTTTATAAACGGAGATTTTTACTTGTGGTTTGGTAATTGGTACTTGGTGCTTTGTGCTTGGTGACTGGTGACTGGTGATAGGTGATTGGTGACTGGTGATAGGTGATTGGTGATTGGTGACTGGTGACTGGTGACTGGTGACTGGTGACTGGTGACTGGGTAATCAATTTTATGTTTCCCTATCAACTATCAACTGTCAACTATCAACTATCACCAATTCCTGAGATAATGATGAAAAAATTACCATGAACAAAACTGATGCTGAGACTGATTACAGATTTTGATGGTCCAATCATGGACGTTTCCGAAAGGTACTATCAAGTTTATCAACTTTGTCTGGAAAAAACCAAATATCCTGATCAACAAGTAAGAGAACTTTCTAAAGCGGAATTTTGGCAACTCAAGCGATCGCACATTCCTGAAAAAGAAGTTGCTTTAAAATCGGGTTTAAATGCAGAACAAGCGGAGGAATTTGCAAAAATTCGTAAGCAAACTGTACACACCCAACCCTATTTTCAATATGATGTTCTCGTTCCTGGTGCGTTAGATGCTTTAACCAAAGTGCAACAAGCAGGAGTTGATTTAGTTGTCATGACTATGCGCCGAGTGCGAGAATTAGATTATGCTTTTGATAAGTATAATTTAGGGCAATTCTTCCCAGAAAATAGACGTTATTGTTTAAGTAACGATTATGTAAAAACCCGTGATATTGAAGATAAACCACTGTTAATGGCCAAAGCTATTAAAGAACTTCCTCCCGTTGCTGAAACTTGGATGGTGGGAGACACAGAAGCGGATATCACAGCAGCTAAAAAACACGGTGTGAAGATGATAGGTGTAGAAAGTGGAATCCGCGATCGCACTCAATTACAATCTTATCAACCTGATTTAATTGTTGCCAATTTACAAGCTGCTGTAGATTTTATTTTCTCAGAAATGAAGCTTGGAAATTAGTTTTTAATTAGTTTTTAATTAGTTTTTAATTAGTTTGTAATTCACAAAGCGATAGCTACCCAAAAGGTGGCGATCGCAATCAATTTAAGACTCAATTTAAGACTCAATTTAAGACTCAACTTACAACTCAATTTTAAGGTAGGAAATCTGCATTTATAACGTCCAATAAAGAGAAAGGTGAATCTTCAGGAAATAGTTCTGAAGGTAGTTCATATTTCCTCAAAGTATCATTTCTCGCATCTTGATAACATTCTAAAAATACATCATTTAATATAGATTTCAAACTAGGACTATCTGCCAAACTATAAGCTATTTGTCTTCTTTGTTCCACAACAGTATTACGCCAACCTCTAGCATTATAATCTTTTTCTTCTGTCCAATATTGCAGTTTTAATAAATGTTCTATTAGGACTATTAGGCGAGTTTTTAATTCTTTCTTTTCTCTCCTTCCCATACTATCAATTTCTTCAATCAAATTCTCAATATCTAATTGTTCTAGCTTTCCTTCACTTAACAATTTGACTGTAGTTTGTATCCACAAGTAAAAATCTTGATCATATAATTTTTTCGTGGTCTCAGTCAGCATATAAATTTCTCCTGACTTTATCTGATATTAATTACATTATACAATAAATTCTTAAATAAACATAAGTAAATTTTCAATAATTTATCGCTCTCTCACATCTTCCAAATCAGGCATAGGAAAGAGCAAAATTATCTAAGTCAAAAATTTATTCAAAAATTTATTCAAAAATTTATTCAAAAATCTATTCAAAAATCCCAGATAATGAATAAATCAATCAATTAAATTTTTATAGACTTCCAGAAATAACCCAATTTTAAAGCATTACTGCGCCAGATAATAGCAATTAAATTAGCCAACAAACAAGTAATTGCTAAACCTAGTAAAATAAAAGTTGGTAACATCACCACACCAATCATAAACCAAGTATAGACGTGGAATATCATCACCAAAGCAAACATACTTGCAAAACCAGCAGCTTGCCATATTTGCAATTTAGGACGGTTTAAGAATGTGAGGATAATTGTTAACAAAGTAGCCAAAATATTTGCAGGTACGAGAAATGCACATATACCAGCACAGTTGGCACGGGAAAATTCAGCTAAAGTGTGGAAATCGAGCATTAATTTGAACTTCTGATGATAGGGTGTGATGATAGGGTTAGCTTATGTTGAAAATTTTGATTACCAGTTAAATTACCAGTTAAATTACCAGTGAAACATTTATTTATTAATTTAGTGGTCTTAATTTACCTTAGCGCAATAGTGAGTAATCATCTGAATTATTTTACATAATTTAAAGAATTAACCAAAAAACAACCTAGTCATAGATACTTATAAAGTAGGGACAATTCATGAATTGTCCCTACCATAATTTTCACCTGATGTCTATTAAATTAAACATTCTGACTCCTTTACGGGCAACCACAGGGGGTTTGCCCCTACTGACTCCTGAATATTTAACCCATCAAAATTACAGTATCTAAAACGTGAATGATACCATTATCAGCCTCAATATCTGCTGCTAAAACCGTGGCATTTTTCACCTCAAAACCATCTTCACAATTAATTTTAATCGGTGAACCTTCCACAGAAGTCACAGTACCCAGTTTAGCTAAATCAGCCTGAGTCAACTTTCCTGGGACAACATGATAAGTTAAAATTCTGGTTAACTGGGGAATATTCTGTACTAAAGTAGTAATTGTACCAGGTGGTAACTTAGCAAAAGCATCATCATTAGGTGCAAAAACAGTAAAAGGACCAGGACTTTTTAAAGTTTCCACCAACCCCGTAGCCTGTAAAGCAACTACCAAAGTTTTAAAACTGTCAGCACTAACTGCAATATCAACAATATCAGCCATTCATGTCACCTCATATCTGTTGAAGGTTATACAAAATAGTAAATCATGTTTAAGTTTTATTACGTTAAAATCCTGGTAAAATAACAACTTATGATTTTTGTAAGATTCCTTTATAGATAAAATGGGTAATTTAAGTTACGCAATTGTAGGAACAGGTGCATTAGGCGGTTTTTACGGTGCTAAACTCCAAAAAGCTGGTAATGAAGTCCATTTTTTAGTTAATAGCGACTATCAACAAGTCATAAAACATGGATTAACTATTGAATCTAAAGACGGTGACTTTCGTTTACCCCAAGTGCAAGTTTACAATCAAGTCGAGAAAATGCCTAGCTGCGATGTGGTAGTTGTGTCAATAAAAACCACTCAAAACCATATATTAACACAGATATTACCACCATTAGTTAAAGATGATAGCATAGTTTTAGTATTACAAAATGGTTTAGGCATAGAAACAGAAATTGCCCAAATTGTCAGCAACGTTAATATTATAGGCGGTTTATGTTTTCTGTGTTCTAACAAAATTGCCCCAGGACATATACATCATTTAGACTATGGAAAAATTACCTTGGGTGAATATGCGACTAATTATAATGCTGTAGGAATTACAGAGAGAATGAAAGCAATTTTTCAAGACTTTGAAAATGCTGGAATTGAAATAGAATTAACAGAAGATTTATTATTAGGACGTTGGAAAAAATTGATGTGGAATATTCCCTATAATGGGTTATCCGTCATTTTGGATGCCACAACAGATGAAATAATGGCGGATATGTACACTCGGACATTAGTTGAACAATTGATGAAGGAAGTACAATTAGGGGCAAAAAGTACAGGGCGGATAATTCCTGACAGTTTTATTCAAACAATGTTAGATTATACTGTGAAAATGAAACCCTACCGCACCAGCATGAAAATTGATTTTGATGAAAATCGTCCTTTGGAAGTAGAAGCAATAGTTGGCAACCCATTAAGAATAGCAGCAGAACATGATGTGAGTTTACCGTTGATTCGTTGTTTATATCAACAATTGAAATTTTTGGATAATAGAAATAGAGGTGACAGGTGACAGGTGACAGGTGACAGGTGACAGGTGACAGGTGACAGGTGACAGTAAGAAGGAAATATCTCGTTATCTCGTTTATCTCGTTCCCAGTTTCTAACTGGGAATGTGATCAAAGAGGCTCTGTCTCTGTTATAACTTAGTTTCTCTCCTAAAAATAATAACTTATTCAAAATAATCTCCACCAGAACCAAACTTCCAAGCATCTAGCCAACGATGATAATAATATTGTTGATCTGAAGGCAGATTTTTAATTATTGGTTCTAAGATAGAACTGAGGGAAAATAAAAGAGTAAATATAAATAAATTCCCATAATGTAATATCCAATCAAATAAACTTAATAAACCAACTTGAGGAATAATCTTAGCAACCAAAACAGGATGAGATAAACCAGTTTTTAACAAAGTTCTGGTTAAAGCAGAAAACTGAACCACATCTTGTAAAAAAGGCTTTAAAACCGGATTTCCTAATGTTTCCATTTCCGCAAACACAGATGATAGAAGTTGGTTAATTTGCTGGGGAGGAATTTGTTGATTTATACCTACACTCATGGCTTTTTGAAATAACCAAGTTACACTCAAACTCGGTTGATATGGTTGCAAAAGTTTTAAAGATTGGGATGATAATTGATTGGTTGTTAATGCTTCCTCAATACCCAAAGTTAACCTTTGTAAATGACGAATCATAGCACCAAAACCGCCAAAACTCAAAGGTGATTGATTTCCGCTACTATCACCCACGGGTAAAATACGATCCCAAAGAGTTTGTAAAGGACTTTCGCGGTAACTGGGAAAGAAACCAAACAACGCCCGTTTAAAATTTAATTGACTAATTTCCACACCTTGATACTCTGGTAAAAGGCGAAAATATTCCTCAAATAAATCTTCTAAACTCAAGCGTTGGGGTGCTGCATCCATATAGGTAAATAAATAAGTTGTTCTTCCATCCTTAGCGGGAAAAGCTTCCCAAAAATATTGACATTGATTTTGTAAAGGAGTGAAAGATAACAACAAATCTCCTGATTCATTTTTCGGAAAATCTTCTGCACAACTTCCCACCACTAAACAAAGTGCATCTGGTTTTTTTCCTTGACGTGCTTGTTTACTAATAGGTGAAAGATGTCCCATTGCATCAAGTAATAATCTGGCTTTAAATTGGTTATTGACTATTACCCCATCGGGATGAACCACCACTTTATTAAAAGGAGTATTTTCAAATAACATTCCTCCCACCGATAGAAACCGATTTTTTAAAGTTGCGAGAAGATAAACAGGGTCAACACCAATATTTAAAACATCTTCTACCCAAACTTCTGTACCACCTGAAAAACTCACTCGTGCGGGATTATATTCAGTGACAATAGTTGTTTCTAACTCTGTTTCTGTTAATAATTCTAATTCTCTAAATACTGATAATTCTTTGCGAGAAATATTCCATTCCTGTTCTCTTCCTTGTAAAATTCCTCTTTCTAATAATGCTACCCGCACACCGCGCACAGCTAAAGCACAACCTATTAAAATTCCTAATGTTCCACCGCAGATTATTACATCCCAGTCTACAGAATTTAAAGGTGCGGAGTTTTGTTTAACTACTTCTGTGAATGTTTGGTTATCGCTTCGCAAAGATGTTAAAATTTGGTCGGTGCGCCGTAAACCATTTAATACATTTCCGGGAAGTTGAGAAATAATTTCTTCTGTTAAAGTCATGATCATTAATTTTGTTTGATTTAGGATTTTCAGGATTTCAGGATTTTCAGGATGTTATTGAAAATAATATTATATATCTATTTTTTGGATAAATGAACCACGAAGAAGCGAAGGACACGAAGGGAAGATGTTTTGAGAGAGATTTTTTGTGTTTGCAGAAAACTGACAATCTCTTTTTCTTCTTTGCGTCTTTGCTTCTTAGCGTGAAATAAAATTACTTCATGAATCCTTTACGGGGGAAGCCTTAGGGTAATCAATTATCAATTTTTTCCCAAGGCTATTTTCCTGTAAGGGCGAAGCATTCGGACGATAAATTATCAATTTTTATCACAGGCTATTTTCCGAATGCTTCGCCCCTACTTCGCCCCTACTGACTCCTGAATTATTACTAATTATTTATCCTTTTCCAATTCAATTCCCTGGTATTTTTATCCCAATGCCAGCGTATTAAATTAGCAGGTTGCTTGGGCGTAAGTGTGGGTAAATTGATGGCTTTTCTGGGTGCATCTGTAGCTAAGAAAATGGCTGTTTCTACATCACAAATGCCCCATTTGACTAAGTTCTGTACTCCCTTGAATAAAGGAAAGGTTGTACCTGATAATGTCCCATCTGCTAATCTGGCTGTGCCGTTTTTAACGGTAATTTTGCGGTCATCCCAAGGATATTCCCCATCTGGTAATCCTAACGGTGCTAGGGCATCACTGACAAGAAATAATCCTTTACTCGCACGTAACAAAATTTCTAACATGATGGGGACTACGTGCTGTCCATCAGCTATAAAACTACTCATCACGTCGGGATTGTTCATTGCTGCACCTAATAATCCCGGTTCGCGGTGATGTAATGGTGGCATGGCATTGAACGCATGAGTTACCATTGTTGCACCGGCTTTAAATGCTTGTTGTGCTTGTGCTGCTGTGGCTTGGGAATGTCCTAAACTAACGGTGATACCCAAGGAACGCAAATAGGGGATCACTTCCCCTGTGGGATCTAATTCTGGTGCTAAGGTGATAACTTTGACAATTGAGGCATAATCACCTAATACCCGTTTGACTTCGTTCATTGTCAGGGGTAATAAATATTCTGCTGGATGTGCGCCTCGTTTACCGTAGTTTAAAAATGGTCCTTCGAGATGAACTCCCAGGATTTTTGCACCGGATTTTTGGCTATAGTTGGAAATGAGGGTGAGCGATCGCTGTATATTTTCTACAGAAGTTGTTACCAGTGTTGGTAAATATCCATCAACTCCTGCATCCCACAAATATTGTGATATTTCTTCTAACCGATGGATGTTTTTTCGCGTCAACTCAGGAAAAGCTAAACCTAGTCCCCCATTTATTTGTAGATCAACTCCACCTAATGATATCCAATCTCCGGCAACATCCACAATCTGTAAATTTTCCGGTGTCTCTCGTTGACACACTTTCCCCATTGGTAAAATCTCTTCAATTTTACCCTTTTTATTCACCCAAATCATCTGTAAACCTTGATAACCGGGTACTTTTGCATTGATAATATCAACGTTGGAAAGAATCGGGTTGAGTGTTGCGGTAGTCATTACCCTGCCAAGATAAACCTAAACTTGATTGTAGATGGAAATATCCACAATTCACCCAAAATCCAAAATCCAAAATCTAAAATCCAAAATCTAAAATCTAAAATCTAAAATTCTATGAGTCTTGAAGTTGGTATTATTATGGGCAGTGATTCGGACTTGCCTACTATGAAGGATGCGATCGCTGTTTGTGAGGAATTTGGCATTGAATCCGAAGTAGCTATTGTATCTGCCCATCGTACCCCAGAACGCATGGTAGAATATGCCCAAACCGCCCACCAACGCGGTATTAAGGTGATTATCGCTGGTGCTGGTGGTGCTGCCCATCTGCCTGGTATGGTAGCATCTTTAACCCCCCTTCCTGTAATTGGTGTTCCCGTCGCAACTCGTAATTTACAAGGTGTCGATTCTTTATATTCTATTGTGCAGATGCCAGCAGGTATTCCTGTCGCTACGGTGGCTATTGGCAATGCTAAAAATGCCGGACTCTTAGCAGTGCAAATACTCGCTACGCATCAACCAGAATTGTTAGCAAAAGTCCAAGCATATCGTCAAAGTTTATGTGATATGGTAATGGATAAACAAAGTAAATTAGCAGAATTGGGTTATCAGCAGTATTTAGAACAGAGGTTTTAAAAAAGAAAAGTTTTATAGCAGGAGTCAGGAGTAAAATCCTAGTCAAGAATATGTAATAGACATCTCCGAAAATTAAATATGCGTAACCTGAAACCCATTCATAGGGACAATTCATGAATTGTCCCTACATCTTGTTTAATCACTATTAAATAACTTATCTTTTGCTCTGTAATCAGTATTTTTGCGTAATTATTACTTTGGGACTAAATTGTATACTTGATTAAATTTGAATTTACATCTCAGGAAATTTACTTAAATAAACAGACATCAACAGACATTAATTTAAGATTAATTTAAGATTAATTTAAGATTTTACCGCCCAATTGTGGTAATAACGCATAAATTACTAGATTGAGACTTTGTATAACATACAAGTATAGTAAGTTACTAATAAACCATATTATTAATTTAGCGATCGCCTTCCCAATAGATAAACACTAGCCAAAAATGTAACTTCGTACATAGATCGACTTCTTTGGAAGTGGGGTATCTGGAATACATAATTTTTACATATAAAAAATTAATAAATTATTAAGAATTTATATAAATAAATATATTTTACCTTGAGGGTACAGTGCTAATAAGAGAAAATGCTTGTATTACAAAGGATCTATCGACATTACCTTATCCTGTGCAGAAGCATCATTTATATCAAAACCTTAAAAACTGTAATTGAATATACAGAAACCTTAACAAGGTTAACATTATTAAATACAAAATCAATCAAACTTATTTGCTTGTGGTTTTATTTGCTGGTGGTTTCACCAACTTCTTCGGAGTTAATTTAATTAATTCCTGGTTATTCTCGTTCTCAATAATTAACTATTGAATTAATTGAGTTGTTCCAGATTCAAAACTGCATATTGAGGAGTGAACATCCTTCATAAGAAATAGGGAATTGTTAATAAAAACAAACTCCCAAATCGTTTTTGCATAGGGGTTAGTATCTCTTATGCTATTCAAAAAAATATGTTTTAGCGGAGAACAAAAGCATCTAAAAAATAGAACATCAAAACCACGATTTTTCACATTTATTAGCGAAATCTTGTGCAATTACCCTAATTAATTTAACTTAAATTATTTGGGTAAGCCAAAGAAAATCATTCAATAATGGGCAATTATCAATTGTCAATTATCAATTATCAATTGGTCAAGCTTTTCTAGTAATAAAAACCGCAATGAATCAACGAATTCGTCCCTTACACCGCCTACTAGCACTAGCTATAGGTTCAATGGTCTTTGCAATTTTCGCTCCTACAATTGTCCAAGCTGCGGATCCGCCAACATTGGAATCTTTAGCGGACACAACCACAAAATTGCAAATTTCCATTGATACCACCTGGGTAATGCTGACAGGCTTTATAGTCTTCTTCATGCAAACCGGTTTCGCAATGTTAGAAGCAGGTTTATTGCGACAAAGAGGAGTAGTTAACGCCTTAGTAGAAAACTTTATTGATCCATGTATTACCATCCTCGTTTGGTGGGGTGTTGGTTTTGGGATCGCTTTCGGTACAAGTGCGGGCGGTTTTATCGGCACAGATACCTTTTTCCTGAGTCAGTTACCCGGTGCTGATGGTAGTTACCCAATGGGCGCACCTGGTTCTACTGCTGCACTTAATACCTATACCTTATTCTTCTTCCAATTTGCCTTTGCTGCTACCGCCAGTACCATCACCACCGGTTCAATGGCGGGAAGAGCTAACTTTGTTGGTGACTTAATTTACAGCGCCATCATGGGTGCATTTAGTTACCCCATAATTGTCCATTGGGTATGGAACTCAGAAGGTTGGTTAGCCAAAATGGGTTTCCATGATTTTGCTGGTAGTGCTGTAGTTCACACTGTGGGTGGTTGGACAGCTATAGTGGGTGCATATTTAATTGGTCCGCGTCCTGGTCGTCCTGCTTGGGGAACACTCCCACCAGCACACAACTTAGGTTTAGCAACCTTGGGCGGAATGATTTTATGGTTTGGTTGGTTCGGGTTTAACCCCGGTTCAACTTTGGGAACTGGAAATACTGGTTTAATTGGTTTGGTAACTATCAATACAGCCTTAGCTTCCGGTGCAGGTGCTTTAACAGCAATATTTTTCCAATATACCCGTTCTCAAAAATGGGATTTAACCTATTGTCTCAACGGTGCTTTAGCTGGTTTGGTGGGCATCACTGCTGGTTGTGCTTTTGTTTTACCTTGGGCAGCAGTATTAATTGGAATCACTGGTGGTATTTTAATCGTTGTTGGTATTGATTTAATTGAAGCAATGCACATTGATGATCCAGTCAGTGCCTTTGCAGTTCATGGGATCAATGGCATGATGGGTACTATCGCTGTGGGCTTTTTAGGTCAAAAAGAATTGACCATGAATGGAAAAGCAGGGTTGCTTTTAGGCGGTGGTTTTGATTTATTGGGTGTGCAAATTTTGGGTATACTGGCGATCGCTGTATTCACTTTTGCTTTTGCCTTTGTGATGTTTAGTGGACTCAAAGCCATTGATAAATTGCGTGTTCATCCCAAAGGTGATGAAATCGGGATTGATGCTTACTAACACGGTGCAACTGTTTGGCCTGATGTTTACACAGTTGAAGAGTTTGTTGAAGAACAACAAAATCATTCTAAAAATCCTCCTATTGGCACATTTGAGGGTTAATAAATTTGATCTTGATTTAGTCATCATTTGATAAATAATTAGGGTTTGCTGAATAAACCTAAAACCTTGATATATCAAAGGTTAGAGGCTGATAAACACAGAAATTAGTGCAAGGGTTTTGAAGGGTATACCGGAAAAAGTGTGCATTTTTGGGGATTTCAAGAGATGGCAAAGAAATTTTCCAATCTCCTCCTGACTCCTGACTCCTGACTCCTATGCCCTCACAGAAAGACTTTCTCAGCAACCCCTAAATAATTCGTTGGGTTGCGATATCGCTTAACCCAACCTACGGTCATTTATAACATTTGCGGAATAAAACTAGCTTTTTTCGCTGCACTATCCCACACTATCCAGTTAATTTTATCATCCAAATCAACTGCATTATCTGTCACCTTAAAATACAGCTTTCCTTGTCCTTTGACTTCCACAGCAAAATCATAATTTTGAGCATAGGTGACAATAAAACCCTTATTTTGTAAACAATATTTTGCCCAATTTTTTAAAGATTGTTTATAGGGTTCATGGGGTATGGGTGGGTTAGTAATTACGTCATTGATAACTTTTAAAACTTTTTCCATGTTTCTATTTAATGAGGATCACAACGAATTTCTATCATAAACCCATCGGGGTCATAAAAATACACCCCTCTACCTGTAGGACGGGTAAGGGGTCCATAAGCTATGACTAAATTATTTTCTCGGATTACCGATACAGCTTGATCAAAGCATTGGGGATCAATATCAAATGCTAAATGATATGCTCTAGTAAAAGATTTACTGGGATCGGGGTCTGGTGGTAATAATTCTGGTTCTCCAAATAAGTCTAATATTGTTCCATCGGGGGTGATAAAATTAGCAACTTTTCCTTCAGCAACGAGTTGTTTTAATGTTTCGGGAATTTCTTCGCCTGTGAGTTCGTGTAATCCTAAAATATGTCCATAAAAATGGCGTGATGCTTGCATATCGGCAACGTTTAAAGCAATATGATGGATTTTGCGTAGGTAGCCGGTGGGAATGGTTTTTTGTTCATTCATGGGTTTTTAATTTAGAGGTTGTTTGGAAAGTTTTTTATTGTCATCAATGACACTGATTGATCCCCCCAACCCCCCTTAAATAGAGCTGATCAAAGTTTTAAATTGCTTCTAATTTCAATATTATCTGGTTCTATTAACAGCGCACACCGATAATATTTTTCAGCCTGATCAGTTAATTCTTGTTCTTCTAACAGTGTACCTAATGCTTGATAAGTTGCAGCCGAAGAACGATTAATAGCCAGGGCTTGCAAATAAGCTGGAATAGCATTTTCTACATCATCTAATTTTTGATAAGCTAAACCTAAATAATAGTAAGCCTGAGCATCATCAGGATGATTTTCCAGATACTGTTGATAATAATTAATAGCGTCAGCAGGTTCTAAATCAACAGGAAAAGCAGAATTAATAGGAGAATTTTGGCTGTTAGCTGCTGTAGATTCTTGTTGAATATAAATTTGCCACATTTGGCGATAAGCTACTTCTAAACTGCCGGCTATGTTTTTCACATCCAACAGAGGAGAAGAAGAAAGTCTTTCCCGCATCGTTGAACGTAAAGATTGCAGATAATCTGGATTTTGGGCTAATTCTACTGCCTTCTGCACATACTCTACACCACTATGGGTAATGAAATCATCTAAACCAATACCATGCAAAATACTGGCACTCATTCTTTCCATTTTCCGAGTACCTGCTAAAGTCACCGTCGGTACTCCCATCCATAAAGCTTCACAAGTTGTAGTACATCCTGTATAGGGTATACTATCCAAATGTAAATCAACTTGATTATAAAGATTTAGGTGGTCTTCATCAGTAGCATATCCACCATATAAAAAGATACGTTTCGGATCTATACCCTGTTCTACAAAAGGAGTTTGAATTTTTTCCGCCACCAAAGGACTAAATACATCAGAACTGTGGCATTTTAACACCAAGCGAGAGTTAGGAACTGCTTTGAGAATTTCAATCCACAAAGCAAAAGTTTCTGGTGTGAGTTTACGTAAATTATTAAAAGATGCAAAAGTGAAAACACCCGTTTTTCCATAAGGAAGTTCAGTCATTTCAGGTGCATCTTTCAGAGGTTCATAACTAACATAACAACGAGGTAAACGCCAGATAGTTTCGCTGGTTTTTTCCTGGGTATCATGGGGATGGAGAACTTGATCAGTAATCCAATAGTCAATGCTTGATAAACCAGTGGTAGCAAAATAACCTAAATAAGTTGCTTGAATCGGTGCAGGTTTCATCCCCAAAACCATCATCCGATTGTTTGCTGTATGTCCAGCCAAATCAATTAAAATATCTATGCGATCTGTTTGAATTAACTCCGCTACCTGCAAATCAGAAAGACCAACTGTAGAACGCCAAGCATCACAAATATCTATAATTTCATCGGTGATTGCATCAGGATAATTCACTTCTCCATAGCAGAAAACCTCAAACTGGGTACGATCATGGTGTTGGAGAATAGGTTTAATAAATGCACTGACTGAATGTCTACGGAAATCAGGGGAAATATAACCAATGCGTAAACGACGGTTGGGAGTTTTATCATTTCTATGGTTTGTCAGATTTGGCAACCATTGATTAACTACTTGTTGCTGATACCACAATTGAGCAGAATCTAATATTTGTTGGGGTGTAAAACTGGTGAGGGAACTTAAATTAAACAGAAAACAAGAATGCAGTTTAGGATTATTGGGATTAATTTTTAATGCTTCATTTAATAGATTAATGCACTCTGACAATTTTCCTTGTTCACCAGCAATAAATCCTAAAATTTCATAAGTTTCGGCATGATCAGGATCTATTTCCAGGATCTTTTGGAAACATTCTTGAGCTAAATCAATTTGTCCGGTTTTATAATAAACATAACCTAAATTTTTGAGTGCATCAATGTAATTAGGATCAGTTTTTAAAGCTTGGCGATAAGCTGATATAGATTCTGAATAGTGTTTTTGATTTTGTAAAACACAACCAATATTATAATGACCCAAAACACAATCTGGATCTAAATCTATTACAGATTGAAAACATTGTTTAGCTTGTTCCAATTTGCCTTCACTCACCAATATTGCACCAGTGTCGTTAATTTCTTCTGTCAGTTGAGGTAACAGTTCTAACTCTTTCTCAGTTAGAAGATTTTGAATAAAATCCGCACCTTCTCCTTTGTGCCAAAGTAAAGCTAAATTGAATTTAGCACCTTGATGTTCCGGTTCTAGTTGCAAGACTTGGGAAAATTTATCTATCCCTTGGCTAAAATCCTTTTGACGTTTAAAAATCAATCCTAAACGATAGTGAGCTTTAGTATAATGGGGATTAATGGTAATAGCATGAGTATAATTATCAATAGCTTTTTCCCACTCATCCTGTTCTTCATAAATAAAGCCCAAATTATAGTGAGATTTTGCTAACTGAGGTTGAATACTCAGAGCGCGTAAATACCATTTTTCCGATGCTTGTAAGTCATTTTTGATTAAGACTGTTCCTAGCAAATGACAAACTTCCGCCGCTTCCTGCAAACACTCCCTTGCAGTTAATGTGGTAACAAGATGTTTATCAATAGATTCATAAAACTGTTCCCGCAGTTCGGTCTTCAAATTGCGAATTTGACTGACAATTTTATCAATTTGTATGATTAAAGATTCTAATTGAATTGATTGTAAATGTTGTTCTAATCTTTGAGATAAACTAGACTCTGTTTCATAATCAAATTTCAGTAATAATGGACTGAGTAAGGTTTCAATTAGTAAGCATTGTTGAGAATCAAGAATTTTTTGCCATTCCTCTGCATTCTGTTTCTCTATAGGATGCTGTTTTAATAATTGTGCAATCTCAATTTCCGTTAAGTCAATTTCTAAACCTGTTGCTAAACGGGCAATTTCTAAATGTGGTTGTGTAATTAAGTTTTCCTGAGAAATTAATAAAGTTTTATTGACATCATTACAGTATTTTTCTAGGCATTGTTGCCAAAGATGAAGGAAATGAGATTCAAAAGTTTCTTTCTTTTTAGGAGTATGAATAGCAGCAGCTAGAATTTGACGAGGGTCTTGATATAGATAAATATTCTTAGCTTGACCTTGATTGATTTTTGCTACTGCTGAATCAGAAAGAATTTGATATTGGATCAGTGTTGTTCGTGTTGGTTCTCCTATGATTTTAAAATAAGCGTCAATTTCCGCCGCAGTATTACAAGCAGTCCCTTGAATATTTATTTTACCAGTCTGAGTGAGCAGGGCTTGACAAAGGTTGTAAGATAGACTTCTCAAATCATTACTAATTCCACCGCAAAAAATCATCATAGATACAAAACCAGTCCTGTAGTTTGCAAACAATCAGTTAAAAACAATCAGTTAAAAACAATCAGTTAAAAACAATCAGTTAAAAACAATCAGTTAAAAAACAATCAGTTAAAATTGTTGATTGTCTAAATTATCAAGTTGGTAAGATGTCAAGTTTTCCAGTTGCACTTGTTCCAGTGCTTGTTGGTCTTCGTTGTTCAAAACAATTCTAGCACTCAGTTGAGGTAACAGAGATTCCCACTGCATAGGCGATAATTTACCGACTAGGGAAATTTCTAATCCTGCTGTTTCTTCCTCATCTTGGTTACACAAATTATCCATGAAAGCTTGTGTAAATTGGCTAGGAAAATTGCTGGCGTTGATGAGTAAGGTAATATTGTCACTATCAGGATGTTCTTCTAAAGCGGTAATGACGTTGATCAAGTCTTGATAAATAGATTGTTCTGATTGTGTGGGTTCTGGGAAGATGATTAAATTAATATCTCTCAGACGTAGGTTTTGTTTAAGGCTTTCTGTTAAGAGAATAGATAGTTGATAATTTAAACTTTCAACTTCACATGATTGCAATTGATTTATTGGCAATTGTTCTAGTGTTTGTTGATCTTCCTGTGTTAAAACAATTCTAGCACTCAGTTGAGGTAACAGAGATTCCCACTGCATAGGCGATAATTTACCGACTAGGGAAATTTCTAATCCTGCTGTTTCTTCCTCATCTTGCGTACACAAATTATCCATGAATGCTTGTGTAAATTGGCTAGGAAAATTACTGGCGTTGATGAGTAAGGTAATATTGTCACTATGAGGATGATCTTCTAAAGCGGTAATGACGTTTACTAAGTCTTGATAAATAGACTGTTCTGGTTGTGTGGGATCGGGGAAGATGATTAAGTTAATATCTCTAAGTTTTAATGACAAGAGAGTTGCATTTATCAATGCTGAACTTACTTTGTCTGCCATTTTTGTCCAGGAAAACTTTTGCGCCTGGGCTAAACCTGCTGTAATTAATGATGCGCGTAAATTATGATTCTGCACGGAAATTAAAGCATTTGCCATTGCATCCACATCATTCTCCTTGACATATATGGCAGCTTCTCCCGCTACTTCTGGCATTGAACTATTATGACAAGTAATCACAGGACAACCACAAGCCATTGCTTCTACTATGGGCATTCCAAAACCTTCATATTTAGAAGGATAAACTAGAGCTACTGCACCAGAGTAAGCTATTGCTAATTCTTCATCACTGAGTCGTAATTGATGTACAGCACTGCCAGAGGTATAATCTCTCAATTCTGGTGGAAACACTCCACCAAAACCAGTAAAAATAATATCAAATTCGTAGCTGTTGGGGAGTTTTGAGAAAGCTTTTAAGAATAAAATCTGATTCTTATAATCAGCTAAATTACCTGCTAATAAAAAGTATGGTTTATTGATGCCATATCTATGTTTAAATGTATTGATTTGTAGTGGGTTGGCTGGTGAAAAGGTATTGCTAACTCCACAATGGGCAACGGTAATAGATTCTACAGCTATATTTGGAAAATATCTAGATAAATCACGGGCTGTATTTTGAGAAATGGCTATATATGCAGATGCGTGTTTTATAGCGTGATGTTTTTCCCGCCACATTGGTTCATTTAAGTTAGCTCCTAATACTTCTGGTATCATGTCATAAGCCATGAATACAGATGGTTTTGTAATTGGCGTGGTGTAGTATGAAGAAATAAATAGTTCTGCTCCTTCTTCATTACAGATTTGCTGGAGCATCTGTTTATCTGTTTCTGTGTTTCTATAGTCGTATTGGGGAATAGTGCGATATCTAATCCCTGCTATTTTGGGTGCAGTTGCATCACGGTCAAGAATAATAATATGTTGAGCAAATTCATTGTTAGCCCATTCTTGTAACAAAGATTTCCAAACACGAGCTATACCTGTTTGGTAGTATTGAAAGAATACTCCATCAACAATAATTATCGGAGATGGTTTGCTGATTTGCGTAATTTGTTGCTGGACTTCTTCTTGTTGTAAAAATCTCCAATTGTTATTGCTGTTGTTTCTTTGAGCAAGCGGGATTATTCCGCGTCTATGTGCAATATCTACTTGAGTTGTATCCTGAACCCAGGAAAAATAATCCCTTAATAAAATGGGAAATTTAGTGTTTGCTTGTAAAGCATTCCATTGAGAAACAGCATTTTTATAACCATAGTATTTTTCTTTAAAGTTCAATTGCTCTGGTGTTACATAAGCAAAATGCTGAAATACTAAACCATCTGCTTCTGTTTCTTGATGTAAAAAAGGGTTTGCAGTGGCAACATTTTTATATTGACCATCAGCTAAAGTTTTCACCAAAACGGGAGGTTCATGTGCAGCCCAAATATATCCAGGTTTAAAGCGCCAAGTTCTTAACCAGTCTTGTTGAGGATTTTGAGTATAACAATTACGAGTGCTAATAATTAGCTTTTCACCTACGAAATACCAACACCAATAGAAAGCAGCAGTTTTATCGGCATTACTAATGAACATTTCTCTAGCAGTACAAATCTGTTCTAAAGTCCATAGTTCATCTACATCGACTTGCCACAACAAACTTTCTTCTTTAATGTTTGCCAGTGGTGCATTAACCATTTCCCTCTTTCCATCCCAGAAAATACCTTCTGGTTTACGGTAAACCGTGATATTCTCTGGATAAAGTTGTACCAGTTCATCTATATATTCCGTAGTTCCGTCACAACTACGCCCATTTTTATGTATCTCATCAGTGATATGTCCACCCAGTTTTAGACTCCAACTGGTATCATGTTTTAAGTCGGCTACACCTTCAATAATATGCCAATGCCATTTAAATGGTAATTTTTTGAAAACTTCTATGTGGTAACGAATAAATGGTTGTCCATTGAGGACAATAGTAAAAAAGTGAATTGGTAATGTAGGAAAAGCAATATAATTTTCATAAAATGAACTGGAATCTTTGGCATTTTCTCCAATGCTTCCATTTGCAGTTATACGATGGCACTCATAACCATTCGCAATTAAAATATCAAATGTGGTCTTAGCTGTACGATTTAATCCCTCCAACATTTTTTGGGATATTTCAAATTGGATAAACCTAATTTTTTGGTTTCTTAATAATTCGCTTGCTCCCTGAAGTACGTCACTTTCTGCACCTTCTACATCTATTTTTAAATAATCAATTATGTCAATATTATTGTTGTGACAAAATGAATCTAGAGTGATCGCTTCTACCAGTTCAGTATTTACAATGGGAACATATGTTCCAGAACCACAAGGATCTAACATTTGTGGAGTACCAATACTATTCCACGCAGAAAACTCCTCTGGAAATTCGTTAAATTCTATTTGAGTATTATGTGAAAAAACAGCTTTGTTAACTAGACAAACATTATCGCATTTGAATTCCAATAATCGGTTTTTTAGTTTTTGATAAATACTTGATGTTGGCTCAAATGAATATATTTTTCCAGTACAACCGACCAATTTACTCAACAATATTGAATAATCACCAATATTAGCTCCAATATCAAAAACTACCATCCCTGGTTTAACTAGCTTACTAACTAGAGTCTGTTCAGCACTTTCATGAACAGAAAAATATTTGTCTATGCTCTCAATTTTTTTGAATATTGAGTAACCATTTCTCAGAGAATTATTTTGGGAAATTAGCTCATAATTTTTATCAGAGAGTAGTCTGTTGTGATTTTCATAATTTTTAAATGTTGTTATATCATCTAAAAAAATGTATTTTGCTCCATATATTTCCTCTAATTCAGCACCACCAGTAAATTCAGAGCCATCAATCAATACTATATCAAAATAATCAATATTGTTTTCGTTCTTGATTTTTCTAATACCATTTTCAGAAAAACCAGATTCTTTTACATATTCAATATCTTGATGCAGCCAATTAAGAACCCGATCTAATGGATAAAATTTGAGATTATTATTAGTTTTTTCATAAAAATTGATAACTTCTTGTTCATCCGGAAAGCTTTCTATAGGTACAGATGATATGTTGTAAAACCTAACAAAATCTTCGTTCTCATATCTTTTTTTTAGCTCATTAAATCTGGGTTCTGAAACTTCCATACAAAACAAGATTGGCCTGTTATGGTTTTGTCGCATTCCTGTAACAAATGCTTCTGTGCTTCCTGCTCCTGAAGATGACCCAATTTCTAAAACTGTTTTAATTTCCTCTTTTCTAGCAATTTCTTGAATAGCTGTATAAAATTCATCATTTTTGATTTCAGGAGGAATTAAATGATTTAGTTCAGAATTTTTGGTTTGGTTATTCATAGTGTTTACAATTGCTTTGTTAGTGGATTTTTATAAGTGTACGATTGCTTGTAACTTATGGTTTAGTTTGTTTCTGCTTCTTCACTTCAGCCAACACAGTTTTATAATCCTGCCGATCAGGATACAACTGAACCAGTCTCTCTATCAGTGCGATCGCTCTTTCATATTCTCCCAACTTTACCCGGATAATAGATAACTTTTCTAATGCTACTTGGTTATTCGGTTCTCGTTGTAAAACTAATTCATAACCCTGTGCCTGTTTTTGCAATTGCGTTGTCACTGACTCAGTAGCAGGTTGCTGAGGTTGCTGTTTCGTCGATGATAGTGATGATAATAACGTACTGATACCCCCAAAAGCAATAGAACCGAAAAATGAAACTATGGAAACTATTGTTAAAAAAGGATAGTCTATATAGACTATTATCAATTCCTCCACCAATATTAAAAATTTCTTATCGACACATACTAGAATTAGTAAATCTTGTCTTACAGATGCACATAATCAACTTATTTTATGTATTAGCAAACCAATGATCATCTAAAAATTTTTCAAGAGTAGCGATCGCTTCTTCTGGAAAAGTATTCAAGGGAAGTTGAGAATGCTGACTAGCTAATTCTCTTCCATCATTGTAACATAAGTCTAACTTCATTTCTAAGTGATTTTTTAAGCTAGGACTATCTGCTAATAATCTTTTGATTTGCTTGCGAAAATTAGTTATTTCTCTTTGCCAATGTCCTCTATTTATTTCATTTTCTTCTTGCCAATATTGTAAAATTAGTAAATGTTCAATCAATTTCATTAACAAACTTTCTATTTTTCGTTTATCCCTTTTACTCAAATCTAAAACTTCCTCAATTAAATTATCCCAATCTAAAGAATCTAAATCTCGATTTTCTAACTGTTTAACTGTCTCTAATACCCAAAGATTATAGTCGGCATCATATAAATTTTTAATTTTGTTTTTTAACTCTGCTCTCATATTTTTCTCCTTGATGGTTAATTACTAGGTGATCATGAGCATTTGTTTTAACTACATTTTAAATTATGATCTAACTTTTCTGTTAATTTATTTTTTAATTTTGTCATCAGTATCATCTTGACTTATTTAACCTTAGTTAAAGATTAACATAATTTTCTCTGTTTTGAACAAACTTTCGGATCTGGCTAGTCATAAAACTTAACTTTTCTGGCTCAAGTCCTGGATAAACTCTAACCCAAAAACTATTATTTAATAATAAACTTTTGAGAAACATTACCAATTACCTATTTAGGGTTTGCTGAATAAACCTAAAACCTTGATATATCAAAGGTTAGAGGCTGATAAACACAGAAATTAGTGCAAGGGTTTTGAAGGGTATACCGGAAAAAGTGTGCATTTTTGGGGATTTCAAGAGATGGCAAAGAAATTTTCAAATCTCCTCCTGACTCCTGACTCCTGACTCCTGACTCCTATGCCCTCACGGAAAGACTTTCTCAGCAACCCCTATTTAGCAGGTTGATTATTTTCCTGTGTTTTTTTTCTTCACTTCAGCCAACACCATTTTATAATCCTGCCGATCAGGATACAACTGAACCAGTCTCTCTATCAGTGCGATCGCTCTTTCATATTCTCCCAACTTTACCCGGATAATAGATAACTTTTCTAATGCTACTTGGTTATTTGGTTCTCGTTGTAAAACTGATTCATAACCCTGTGCCTGTTTTTGCAATTGCGTTGTCACTGACTCAGTAGCGGATTGCTGAGGTTGCTGTTTCGCCGATGATAGTGATGATAATAACGTACTGATACCCCCAAAAGCAATAGAACCGAAAAATAAAACTATGGAAACTATTGTTAAAATTCGTTTACGTTTCTCAATTTGTTTACTACGTTTGGCAAAGTATTCTTTTTCAGAAATGGTCATATATTTTAAGATATTTCAAGAATGGTGATTAACATTAAAATATTCTTAGCCTCACGCCCCGGTTATTTGCTAGTTGTGAAAATTAGTGAAACTGGGCTGATAAAACCTCCCTCATATCAAGAGAGAGGTATTTTCATAAATTGGTTAATTTCCCAACATTGTTAGTCTAGAGCAGATGAACCACCACTCTGCCATGATTTCACAATGCCGATAATGTCACCAAAACGACGATGAATAATGGCAGCATCAATGGCACGAGCGATCGCCCCTTGAATGGAATTATCTGTATAATTAACAGTTCCAGCATTCAAATTTCCCCTGGTAATTGTCACCTGACTGGAATCATGGCCTACAGCACCATAATGAATTGTTAATGTCAGTTGACCACTAGGACCAATAGAATTTGGCGGAAATACAACTTCTGATGCAAAACTGCTAGTTGTACCATTGGATAAAACGCTCGTCACTGCCGCAGAAACTCTAGATTGGGAATCAAAACCGATAAACTGAGCCTGAGCAGATTTATCTGCAATCAATGAGGTGACAACTGCTCCCCCCACCAATAAAAATTGAACAACAGATATTTTTAACGTTTGCGTAAAGTTGGTGTTCATGGTTGGGACACTCTAGTTGTTGACTATCCCAACCTTTCCCAACTTGTATTTTCCCATCTGGAGAAAAGATCGCAGACATTAACTCAAATTCAGCATAAAATCAGGTCATCCCCCGGTTGACCTACAGGGGATGAAGGATATAGTGCCGTAATTTTCCTGCATTATCTCCCATCAAGGTGGTTGATGATTCCTGCTCTCCCCTTTTAGTAGTAGGAATCGCCAACCTTCCTTAAATTAGTCTAATGCCGCAGAACCGCCACTTTGCCAAGATTTAACGATACCGATAACGTCGCCATAACGAGAAGCACTTCGGGCTGCATCAACAGCACGAGCAGTAGCAGCTTCAACTGTCTGTGCAGTAAAAGTTGCTGTCGCAGCATTAATACTAGCTGATGTAATCACTAACTGACTGGCATCAGTAGCGATAGTAGCGTAATTGACAGTAACTGTAGCCACACCAGTGGATGCAATACTATCTTGTGGAAATACGACTTCCGCAGCAAAGCTGTTAGTGACACCGTTAGTTAAAACACTGGTGACAGCAGTAGATACTCTAGACTGAGAATCTTGACCAATAAATTGAGCTTTAGCTGGTTCAGCAGCGATAAATGAACCGGTAACTGCGCCACCTGCTAACAGAGATGCAATAGCAGCAGCTTTCGATGTCTTATTAGATTTAGCCTTCATAATTTGTACACTCCTGGTTTTTTTTTACTCAAAAAATCTATGAATCTATCAACTACCAAAACTTTGCCTTATTCTTGATTTAAGAATTGCTTTTTTTTGGGACTTGTGAAATTCAGACACTTCTTCTAACAGGATAAAACCAAGACCTATTTAGTCATAGATTCTGATATACAGCACGTTGCATCTATGTGAAATACAATGCTTGATACTGTACGGAATTGACGTTAGATACTTGGGGGTATTGAGCAAGGATTTACATTTAACACAGTACACTGTTATTTTCACCTTTGTCAAGGTGAAAATACTGAAATTTGAACATTTTTTTGATGTAACTTCACTTAAAAAAAACTATAGCATTTCTTAATAATACCGATTAAAGGTATAATCTAATTCTCAGTTTTTTATCATACCAACTAAGGTTGTGATAGTTCAAATAGCTTGCAAAAGTAAGGTTTTGACGCTTTGAGTAAATAGTTTTAACGAGGATTTATTTAAGTAATTGTTCGTTCAATTGTGTACTTACGTAATATGATTTTTATACTTTATTGATTCCCGTGAAAAAAATCTGTATTTACATCACTATAATAATTGAACAACAAATTGGTATAATTAAAATCAACAACGGTTATTAGCTGTTGTTTTAAAAGTTTTGGATGATGATTTTAGAGACTTGCTGTGATATCCCCTAATTCCCCTTAATTATCTGTGAAAACAAGATATGGAAGACAAGGAGGTATTCTAGACAAGAAAGATTTTATACGAAAAATGTACTTCGGCTTCGCTCAATACAAGGTCTGTTGAACGTCAGTTTTTATTACTGATCGTACATTATTTTTACGGTTTTCCTTTCTGGTCCACTGTCCTTCTTTGTCCCCCAATTCTTGCCGTCACGACAATGTAAATACTTAGTAAAATACCAACCCTTGTGAGCCTTAATTAGGGGGAAAATAAAGTCAAAATCCCCCTTTTTCAGAGGAGGATCTGAAGATATTAGATACACCATGAGATACTGTTGAAACATCCTCTTTGGCGTAATTTGATTTAATTTGACTTCGCTTAGTACAAATTGCTCAGTATAGGCTTTAACAATCTCAGTAGGGCTTGATGAATAAGAACATGATGAATAAGGAGAAAAGCAAGATATATCAAGGGTTACAGGTTAATAAAGAAACAAATTAGTGCAAGGGTTTTGAAGAATAGATCAAAAAAACTGTGCATTTTGGGGCTGAGAAATCAAAAAATTGGCGGATCACAGATAACTGAAACTGTCACCAGTCACCAGTCACCAGTCACCAGTCACCAGTCCCCAGTCCCCAGTCACCAGTCACCAGTCACCAGTCACCAGTCACCAGTCACCAGTCCCCAGTCACCAGTCCCCAGTCACCAGTCCCCAGTCACCAGTCCCCAGTCTAACCTGCTATTTCCTGTTCTTCTCGCCATAATTGATATAACCGATTTGCAGGAATTGTTAAATACAAAATATCACCTGCACTTAAATTAGTTTCTAATAAATCCCAACCGTGTAAAGTTTGGTGATTTGTCTCTACATATAAAGGTACAAAATCCGCATATCTAGCTACATCTTTCACCCATTGACCACAAAAAGGATGATTAGGAGTAATCAAAGTTGCAAAAGCCACCCATAAATTATCACCTATAATTCCATTACCAATAATTCTCCCTCCCAACGCAGCAGCAGCAAAAGCCGGTGCAGCTAATTCTGCGGGACTTAATACAGCTTCAAAATCAAATACCTGTTTTGCCATCCCGGCAAAATCAGGATCAGCATAGTGAACAATTACCGGAATTCTTGATATTAAACTTTTGGCTTTGAGGGCAATTTCTAAATTAATAGCATCGTTATTAGTAACAGCTAAAACTGCGGACGCGGTATCTATATTACTGGTTTGTAAAGTTGTGCGAAAACTCGCATCTGCCAAAATGACAGGAATACCCATTCCCCTAGCAGTGTTGACATATCTATTATTAGCATCTGTTTCAATTACTACTACTTCATGTCCACTGGTATGAAGTTGTTGCACAATTTTAATTCCTATGCCACTTAAACCACAAACAATATAATGATGACGTTGGGGAATTCTGGCAGCATCCCAAAATTGTTTGAGACGAGTTCCTAAGACAAAATCCGTTAGCATAGCATACCAAATACCAAACACTATTGCTCCTGCCAACATCATGAAAATGGTAAATACTTTAATATTATTTGGTGCTTCTTCTACAACTTTATCATTACCACCAGCACCAGTAATCATGCCCACAGCAAAATATAAGGCATCAACAAAGGAAATATTTAATTTAGCATAAACATAGGTAAAAGTGGCGATCAAAATAATGACTACTAATGCTATAGCCATTGCTAAGACTGATTGGGCGTGTTTTTGAAAATGGCGAATACTGGTGAAAATTTTATTCAGTTTTCTTGCCCATGATTTGCGGGTGTGATTGATGCGGGGTTGAGTGCCAATAATGAGGCGATCGCCTACTTTTAAATGTTGTTCTGCTAACACCGCTGACACTAAATTCATCTTCCCAAAAACAGGTAAATAATAAATCAGCATCCGTGATTTATCTTCCCACAAATCACTTATTTTTTGACCACGCCAAGGATGATTTTCATCAATATATTCTTCTTGAATTGGCCAAGTTTGCTCAAATAATTTGATTTGTCCTATGGCTTTATTTCCTAAAGCTGCAAATGTAAATACTGGTGCAGCCAACCCCACAACACTCATACTTAAATGATCTATAAGAGTGTGATCTAAACGTTCACCTAAATTAGTATTATAAAAACGGTTGATAATGCGAATATTAGGATTTAATACCCGTGCTTGCATCATCACTGACAAATTTACTGCATCATCAGCAGTAGCAATCACTAAAGTATGTGCCTGGTCAATTCCTGCTGCTTGCAGGGTAGAAGCTGCACAAAATTCACCAATAATTACATCTCCCGTTGCTTCACCAGCTATGGGTCTGCGATGAATACCAACAACTAACGCACCCTGTTGTCTCAACAAACGAAAGATTTTATATCCAGTCCGTCCTAAGCCACAAACAATAATTCGAGGTTTCATGAAACAGCAGCATAATTGTAATAATTCAGGAGTCGTAGGGGCGAAGTAGGGGCGAAGTAGGGGCGAAGCATTCGGAAAATAACCTGTGATAAAAATTGATAATTTATCGCCCGAATGCTTCGCCCTTACCAAAAAATTGTGAGCAAAATTGATAATTTATCGCCCGAATGCTGATGCTTCCAGCACGCTTCGCGAACGCCCTTACAGCAGTCAGGAGTAAAATTTTTTGATGTAAATATTTTTCACTGGCTTGTTTACTTCATTTACCTGTAATACTCTGTATGAATCTCTATTTTTGCCTGATTTCTCTAAATAGAACTGTAACTGAACACACGATAGCGAGGAAATTAAACATTAAAAAACATTAAACATTAAACATTCCAGACACAAATGATTGAAATACTCCGTCTAGATAATTATAGGCCAGTAACAAAGCAGATGAAAAATATATTACAACCTAAAAAACTTGCTGTGATTGTTGCTTCTTTATTAGCAGCAGCAACAGTTTCTTATCCAATTTCAGCGCAAACCACACCCGGTCCAATAGCTGAACCTAATGTTAAACTCAATGTACAACGCACCAGCGGAACTTGTCCGCAAACAGTTGGTTTATGGTGGATAACTCTACCCTATGAAGGAGGTGCAGAACATACAGTAATTGCAGATACTAAAGCTTTTGCAGATTCAGTTAAATTAGTTGCTTCTAATAATAAGCAATTTGTAGAATTTGTTGCACCTTTACGCAGTAACTACGCTTCCTGTGTTGGACAAACTCGCAATCAAGAATATAAATTCTACACGGCACAATTTAAAAATAAAAAAGCCTATTTTCGGGTAGATTTGCGAAAAATTAACGCTCCTGCTCAGGAAATTACCTACAAAACTATTACGGCCTCTCGTCCTTATGTGCGGTGGGCGATCGCTGATTAGGTACAATATTCTTCCATCTCATCACTCATATACAGCAGTTCCCGACTACTCACATACTCAAATCAGTCGGGTTTCTCTGTAAATGAAGGGTTAAACCCCTCATACAAAACAATAAATCTTGCATGGTAAAATGATTTACAAATCAGTTA